>NZ_WIWL01000187.1:0-48576 GCF_009600105.1 Pseudomonas sp. FSL R10-0056 | reverse complement strand
TCGCTGGTTGCTCATGGCACCTCCTAATGGGCCTCATTTTAAGGCTTGGAGGTGTCTACGAAACTAGGGGCGATTCAGGGTGTGCGTCTTCACCCATCCCAGTCAGCCAGGCAAAGCCGGTTCCATCTGATGAGCTTTATGCTTTCCAGTCAAAGCCCGCGGGTGAGAGTGGTGTGATTACAGTCGTCCGGGATTCCGGGATGGTTGGATCTGGTTGCGATATCGTCGTGTACGTCGATGGGCGCAAAGCTGGCAAGATTGGCACCAGTCAGCGCGCGAGCTTTTATCTGCCTGCCGGCAATATAAATCTGGGGGCTGGATTGGCTGGCTCCGGCCTGTGTGCTGGCGCGGCGATTCGAACCATTTCAGCCAGTATTCAAGCCAACAAAGAAAGCCTCTACAGGATCAGTGGTGATATGAGCGGCTTCTATATCGGCCCCTATGTCGATTACAACTGAGTTCCAATCTTTAAAAGCCGCCTCCGGGCGGTTTTTTAATGTCCGGAGAAAAGTAATGCAGGGTTCGGCAATCAACTACCAACCCGTGACGACCATCCGGTTGTACGGCCCATTACGCCAATTTGGTCGCTCATTCAGACTGGCCGTTAAATCACCAGCAGAAGCCGTCAGGGCTCTCTGCGTCCAGGTCCCTGGCTTCGAGCGTTTCCTGTCGAATGCCAAATCCAGAGGGCTTGAATTCACCGTATTCCGGGGCAAAACAAACATTGGACAAGATGAGCTTGGCTACTGTGGGGCTGGCGATATACGCATTGCTCCTGTCGTAGTCGGCAGTAAGCGGGCAGGGCTTCTTCAAACCATCATTGGTGCGGTACTCATTGTGGCAGGCAGCTACTTTAAGCAACCTTGGGCTGTTCAGTTGGGCGTGGGTTTGGTCGGTGGTGGCGTAATCCAAATGCTCAGCCCCCAGGCGGGAGGCCTAAAAACCAGCGCGGCTCCCGAGAACACCCCCGGCTACGCCTTCGGTAGCGCCAAGAACTCTACGGCCTCCGGCAATCCTGTTTCGCTCTGCTACGGGCGCCGTCGCTGGGGTGGCGCCATTATCAGTACTGCGGTCTATGCGGAAGATCAAGTCTAGAGGTCGGGTGGAAACAAGTACTGATATCATTATAATGGCGTACTTCAAAAAAAGGAAATGTTGTAATGACATCGGAAATCACTCAAACGCCTACCATCTCTTTTGAAGAAATTCATACCAGAGGTACTGAGCTCATACGCAAGCGAGCGTCATTCGAGATATTGGGGCTTAATGGCAAGATGATTGATGCTGTTAGCCTGCTCGAAGCCGAAATTGAAAAGCAGGGTTTGACCTGCCGCATTTACACAAGCGGTAGAATTGCATCGATTGGCGCGTCCATGCTGGGTGGAGTGACTGGGATTGTAGGGATTGCTTCTGCTGCAGTGATTGCTGCGCACAACATAGCTACCTTCAATCCAGACTATGAAGTGTCAAAACATCTCGTAGACAACAAGCTTGTTGTTTCATACGAAAAGTAGGATTTCAGAAAGTACGGACCCGCGTTAGCGGGTTTTTTTTCGTCTGGAGGAAAACATGGGCGCAGCACAGCTACTCGATATCCACGGTGCCAAGGGCGGTTCCGACAAGCCGAAAACCCCAACCGAAGCCCCGGACAGCCTGCGCTCGATTGCCTTGGCGAAGATGCTGATCGCGGTCGGCGAGGGTGAATTCGACGGCATCCCCACGGCCCAAAATATCTACCTCGACAATACCCCGCTGCAGGACGAACAGGGCAACTTGAACTTCCCGAACGTAAAGTGGGAATGGCGCTCCGGCTCCGTGGAGCAGCCTTATATCCCCGGTATTCCCTCGGTCGAAAACGAAACCACCTTGGGCATTGAGCTGCGCAGCGGCACGCCGTGGGTGAGGTCGATCAACAACACCCAGCTGTCCGCAGTACGCCTGCGCTTTGCCTGGCCCATGTTGCAATCAATCGACGAGAGCGGAAATATCAACGGCTACCGGATCGAGTACAAGGTTGAGGTAGCTACGGATGGCGGTGCCTATCAGCAGGTATTGAGCGAGGCCGTGGACGGCAAGACCACCAGCACCTACGAGCGCACCCGGCGCGTTGACTTGCCCAAGGCCGCAAGTGGCTGGATGTTGCGCGTCACTCGGATTACGCTGAACCAGAACAGCAACAAAATTGCCGACACCATGCAGATCGCAGGTTACACCGAGGTCATCGACGCCAAGCTGCGCTATCCGAACACCGCGCTGCTCTATATCGAATTCTCTGCTGAGCAGTTCCGCAATATCCCTGCGATCACGGTTGAGTGTGACGCGCGCAAAATCGCCGTGCCCAGCAATTACGATCCGCGGAGCCGGTCGCACACGGGTATCTGGGACGGCACCTTCAAGCAGGCCTGGACTGACAACCCGGTATGGATGACCCACGACATTACGGTCAACGACCGCTTCGGCCTCGGCCGGCGCATCAAGCCCTGGCAGGTAGATAAGTGGGAGCTGTACCGCATCGCCCAGTACTGCGACCAACTGGTGCCGGACGGCAGGGGCGGCTTGGAACCGCGTTTTATCTGCAACCTGAACCTGCAGGGCAAGGCGGATGCCTGGACGCTGCTGCGGGATATTTCGGCGATTTACCGCGGCATGACCTACTGGGCGCAGGGTCAGGTGTTCTCGCTGTCGGATATGCCGCGCTCCACTGATTTTGATTTTGCCTACACCCGTGCCAATGTCATCGACGGTAAGTTCACCTATGCCAGTGCCTCGGAGCGCACCCGCTACAGCCGCGCAATGATCAGCTACGACAACCTGGCCAACAACTACGACACCGATGTCACCGCGGTGACCGACAGTAAGTTGCAGCGCCGCTATGGCGACAGCCCGTTGGACATCAGCGCGATTGGCTGCACCTGCGAATCAGAGGCGCAGCGCCGGGGTAAGTGCGCTGCTGACCAATGCCAAGGATCGGGCGGTGACGTTCAGAACGGGCTTGGCCGGGCGTATCCCGCTGCCGGGGTATGTGATCCCGATTGCTGACGAGTTGATTGCAGGGCGGCCAGTGGGCGGGCTGGTGGCGGCGGTTGCCGGCAAGGTCATTACCCTGGACCGCGAGACCTCGGCCAAGCCGGGCGATCGCCTGATTCTCAACTTGCCTGATGGCAAGTGCGAGGGGCAGACGATCCAGCTGGTCAGCGGGCGCAAGGTGACGGTGACAACGGCGTACTCTGTTGCGCCTGAACCGGAACTGGTGTGGTGCCTGGATGCTGACGATCTGGCGGTACCGCTTTACCGGGTCACCAGCGTGTCGCGGCCGGAAGCCGGTGTATTCGAAATATCGGCCGTGCAGTACGACCCGAGCAAGTTCGCGCATATCGATACCGGCCCGCCTGGAAGAGCGCCCCATCAGCGTGATCTCGATCACCGTGGTGCCGGCGCCGGCCAGTGTGGCGCTGACGTCGAATTCGTCGATTGCCCAAGGCTTGGTGGTGACCACCATGAGCATCGCCTGGGAGTCGGTTCCCGGCGCTGTCGCCTATGACGTGGATCTTCCCGCAGGGCGCGGGCAGGCTTGGGATGGCGCCTTGCAGCCAGCCACCTTTGTTGGCCAGCCTGCACATAACGTCACACTCTCGTTTACGACCGGACAGGATGGCACTGGAAATGCGCTCTATACACTCATGCAAACTTATTGGATGAACTCGAGTGTACTTTATGTCGGGGTTAATACTGGCCATGCACCCGCCTATGTACACCCGCCAA
This sequence comes from Pseudomonas sp. FSL R10-0056, assembly GCF_009600105.1. Classification (NCBI taxonomy): domain Bacteria; kingdom Pseudomonadati; phylum Pseudomonadota; class Gammaproteobacteria; order Pseudomonadales; family Pseudomonadaceae; genus Pseudomonas; species Pseudomonas sp. FSL R10-0056. Next base: position 44,814 of record NZ_WIWL01000187.1, on the reverse strand, counting down.
TGGAATATGGAATATTGGCGGCAGGCTCGTTTGTTGCGTCTTTCCAATCTTCAGGGCGGTTGAAATAATGAAAATATTCCTAAGCCCGCAACGGCGCGACGATACGTTGAGCGTTGTCAGACGTGGTGATTTGCTGATTGTAAATGATGAGCCTTTTGATTTTCCGGCAGTTGAGGAAGGCGACATATTGCCCCGGTCTGCAATCGAATCAGACTGGTTTGCCGGGGATGTGACACGAGTAAACGGCGAGCTTGAACTGACCCTGATCCTGCCAAACCCCGCGAACTTCAGTCAGGCGCAAGCGTTCCCCGTGCCCCTCACTATTACTAAAATGGGCCAGTTGAGTTTCCCAGGCCGTTAACTGACGTAACCAAGGAGCCAGCCCATGAGCAATATTGACTGGTCAGAGCTGCGCAAGGCAGCAGATATCAAAGCTGAGGCCGAGACTGCATGCTTGGCGCCTTTGATTGCTGTCGAAGTCCAGTGGGTCGAGCAGGAGCGTAAGTTCGTGGCTGAGCAACTGGAGGCCATTGAGGACGGGGAGCAGGTAGCGGGCACGGAGCGCCTGTGGCGTGACTATCGCACCCAGGTTCGAGCCTGGAAGTTGGGGGGCGAGGGCTATCCCGACTCAAGCCAGCGGCCAGAACGCCCAAGCTGACATCAACAGCAACACCGAGCCCCGCCGAGTGCGGGTATTTTTTTGCCGGGAGAAAGTCATGCCCATCACCACGCAGCAACTGTTACAGATCCTCCCGAACGCCAGCCATGTTGCTGGCGTTTTTGTTCCTGTCTTAAACACCGCGATGGGCCGGTACCAGATTGTGGGCGCCAAGCGAGGAGTCGCATTTATCGCCCAGATTGGCCACGAATCCGGCCAGCTTAAATATGTCAAATAAATCTGGGGCCCCACGCTCGCTCAAACCAAATACGAGGGCCGCAAAGACCTGGGCAACACCGTAGTAGGCGACGGCTCCAAGTACCGAGGGCGTGGCCTGATCCAGATCACGGGCCGGGCCAACTACATGGCGTGCGGCGAAGGGCTGGGGCTTGACCTGATCAAGCAGCCTGAGCTGCAGGAGAAACCACCGCACGCATGCATGTCAGCGGCATGGTTCTGGGCGACTAATGGCCTGAGCACCTTGGCCGACGCGGGTCAGTTCGACAGGATCACCCAGCGCATCAACGGTGGCCAGAACGGCGCGGCCGATCGGCAGGCGCTGTATGCCCGGGCGCTCAAGGTGTTGGCGTGAACATCGACGCGGTGAAGTGGGGCGGGGTGCTGCTGATTATCCTGGCCCTGATGGCTGGCAGTGCGTGGGCCGCATGGACGTGGCAGGCCAACACCTACGGCCAGCAACTGGCCGCTAAGGAAGCTGCCCACCAAACCGAACGCACCCATCTGGCCAATGCCAACTCCGCGCAAATTCTGGCGGAGCAGGGCAAGCGTCTTGCGCTGGAGCAATGGCTGGCAGCCAGCGACCAATCCCATTACCGAGCCCTGACAGATGAGAAAACCAAACAAGCACGCCTGCGTGATCGCCTTGCTACTGCTGACCTGCGGCTGTCAGTCCAACTCGACGCCTCCGCAACTGGTTGTGACGCAGTGCAACCCGCCACCGGCGCCGGCGGCGTGGTTTATGGCGCCCATAGAGCCCGACTTGCCCCAGCGCACGCTCAACGAATTATCGGAATCACCGGCGATGGGGATCAAGGACTGATCGCATTGCAGGCCTGCCAAACTTATGCTGAAGAGTTTCTAATCCGCCTGATAGTAGCAATGAATAATTTAAGTGGATGCATACTTTGAGGCGTGATGGTAAATTGCCAGCTTTTTGGGCAGGGATGGCGTTTGTGACTAAGCTAGTTATTAAGAATGATAATGCTGCACTCAATCTATTGCAGAAATTGTTAGACGATGAAAACTTCGAAGTTCCAGAGGTGGAGTTTAAAAATTGGCCTCGATTCGAAATGCATGTGAAAGGCGAGCGTTATCACTCGACAATTACTCCAGAGCTTATGGAGTCTTTTTTAGACTTGCAGAAAACAATAAACAAATCATTTGCTTTGGTTCGCTATTCGGATTCTAGCCGTAGGCTTACCAAGGCGGATAGGCAAGATTTAAAGATATTAGTAGAAGTTAAGGACGGTAGCTCAGGTTTTTTTGCTGCACTAGAAGCGCATGTAGGTATCATTGCTACAGGAATAGCTGAGGGGTTTAAAACTATGGACTCAAGGCATAAGCTTATTGCTATTTTGGCTATTGGCACTTTAGCCATTGGTGGGTATGGATTTAACTCCTATATAGAGACGCAAAAGGCCACAAGACTGGCTGAGCTCCAGAATCTAGATAACGAGGCTGAGCGCAATGAGCGTATTAGGACTCTAAGCTTATATAAAGATATGAACTCGGAACAAACAGCTAAAAATGCGGAGCTTTACGGTAAGGTTCTAGACAAAATGCCGCAAGTGCAAACCATTTCTGATCACATGGCAGGGACCTATAACAAATTTATTGCAGGCACTGTTGATGCTGAATATATAGAGGTTCAGGGGGCGAAGGTTCCTGGTATCGTTGTTGATGAGATTAGCAATGCTTCTCGAAATGTTGCAGTAGATGACAGGGTGGCGAGTGTTTTCCTCATGCGTGGTGTAGATCACTCATCAGGCGAAGACTATAAGTTTAAGCTTTTTGATGTTGTGAGAGGCGGCGAAGTTAATGCGACTTTGCCTAAGGATGGGTCTTTCGTGACGGACGCTATACTTGATGTGATTCAGGACGCTGAGTGGGGTGGTAAAGTAGTGCTGCTCCAACTTAGAACGAAAACGCGAGCAGGAAAAGTTGTAAAGGCAGAGATCGAGAAGGTCACGGAAATAAAAGATCAGGGTGGTTATGAAGAGGCTGTTGCTTCTAAAGAGGATTGAGGAAATCTGTAAGAGCCTAAGGGGAATACAATCTCCTTAGGTTGGTGTTTTTAAATGAAGCTATTCGTGGTTGGGCGAGATATGACTACATCATGAGTTAGTTTCGACATTGGCCATCACGGCTTGGATTGCTTCCGTCTGCGAAAATGTGCCCTTTAATAGATCTATCGTAATGGAAAACCCTTCATACTCCTCAGCGGAGATACCTGAGGCAGAGGTTATGAAAACTGCTGAAAAAATTCCGAAAATAGTTACTGACGTGACCAGCTGTCTGCCAAGCACCATAGAAAGCAACACATGAGTGCCATGCTCTTTTTTACATGAGATACCATGAATGCTATTAGTCCCACCTTTCATGCCAATCGAAGCGAACTCTTCATCCAGTGTTGTTGCTAGCCCTAGGCGATATATCTCCCCACTTTCTGAGTTGATGGCACTGTCTCCAAAGCACCAGACAGTCATTAAATAAGCAATTTTCAGTAGCTCTTTTTGTACTAGATAAGTATCGCAGCTGAATGATGTATGTATCTTGGGGTTTGGTGTGATGATGGATTCACCAATATCTATCGATATTTTCTTTTTTGCATGATCTTTCTTTACTCTCTGAGCATGTGCCTTGGCTGCGTCGCCAAACCCTTTGACTGCTTTTATTTTTCCAGTTGCTGGATCGGTAACTACCGGATTCGCAAATCTAAAACTAATTTCATTTAGTGAAAATGATGTTTTCAGAGCGTCACCATTAGATACAAGTATGGCAGGGAGGTTGGCTATGACAGGTCCAGATCTAGATACAACACCTTGGCTCATTGCTAGGAAACGAATTAGTTGGTCGTTAGAAAAAGGAGCATCGATTAATTCGTTTAGTCTGCTATTTTCCGATTCAGAAGCAATGACAAAGAACTTCGTTGGCGCGCCAATTGCCACCGGCAACACGTGCTCCTCATTGATTCGCTCAATGGAAGCTAACGGTTGGTTTGTATACGGGCATAACGTCTGTGGTACCTGCATGGCCAGCATCCTTTAAAGGGTAGTTATTAAAAACGATATCACGAATGATGTTAAACGAGCGCCTGTTGCTGGAGTCCAGTGTTTACTGGTGCTTAGTCGGCGGAAAGGCAATGTCGGGGACTTACTGAAGGCTTTGCAGGCCCCCTATGAAGCACATAGTGTCATCACAAGGATACGTCGCAATTTCCAACAGTATGCCATCATAGGGAGTGCAGTAAAGCTGTAGCAAAATACAGCTCTAAGTTATTGATTTTTATAGGGTAGTTGTCCTGGTTTTGCACAGTCTTAGCAATAAATAAATCCTATGTATTTCAATGACTTACGTTAGTTCAACGGTCAACCTTGACATGGTGGGCGTCGTTGGTTCGAGTCCAATCGCGCCTACCAAACAAAATCCGCTCTGCTGGGCGGTCTAGAAGGGCTCACCGAAAGGTGGGCCCTTTTTTGTTGTTCTCGTTTGGGAAAACTTTGGCCAATCATTGGGCAAACCACCAACGCGCAGCAGTTTCAGATCGGCTTTGACCTTGTGATAAATCACAGCCTCCGGCCCATGCCCGGACTGATAATGCTCTGTCATTTTCACATCGGCATACCCCATCAAACCCTGAATGTTATCCTGAGCAAATCCCTGTTGCTCATATAGCCAGGCACCCAACGCTCGAATCTCATGAAAGGTTGGCCGCTCATTCGCCGGAATGTGGTTATAGGCCTTTGCTTGCCCAAAGCGAGCGAGTCGCTACTTGATTTGTTATTCAGCAGTTGAATACCGGTGCGTAGCGTTCTTCGCGCTTCTTGAAGTGGACAGGTGCCATCGGGACTTTCTCACCGTTCACGAAAATATCCGGAAAGGTTACGGTGAAGTCATCCATATCCCCTTTGCCCAAGGGCGTTCCCTTGAAGCCCGCGTGGAAGATTTTCCTCGGATCAAAACCGGTTTCCAGCTGTTCAACGCTGACCTGATAAGACTGCCCTGTAGCCAGTTGCACGGTGACCATGGGCGATGCGGCACTCACCCAAAGGTCGGGTGGGGTCTGTTTGAGCGCCGCGCTGCGTTGTTCCGGGGTGTTCAGGTTGAGCAGGTAAGGCGGTTTGTACAGGCGACCGAAGAGGCGCAGTTCCGTGTCAGTTGAGCGCTTGTTGCTTGGCCAGCTGGATGTACCCGGCGGTGCTGCATAAACCAGCACATGAACCCAGTCGAGTTCTTCAGAAAGAGGCGTATAGCTCATCGCCGCCTTTGGCCCGGGGCAGGTACGCTCGAGGAGGGCGTTTTGGCCCACGGCTGATTCTGGATGCAGATAGGGCCCTGTACTGCATCCCGCGAGCAGTACCAACAGCGCATACAAGGTGTGTTTTTTCATAGGGGCAACTCCATTTGCTGCGCGATAAGCCGCTAGTTCGACGTCTGGGCTGCTTGATTCAAGCTAAGAATTTATTTTGAAACTGCAAAATTGAATGCCGGCTCTTGTAGGCTCGCTTTGATCAATGCTGCGAGTTCACGCGTGGCTGGTGTGGGAGCCTCAGTACAGCTATGAATCATGTAACCAAGGTGTGGTACAGGGGGCAAGCCTGAAACGATGTCGAGATGGCCCGGTAGCCCGATGCGGGTTCTTAGCGTCAAGCCTAATCCAGCAGCAACGGCGGCCCATATACCGGCAACGCTGGGGCTGGTCAGGGCGATTCGCCAGGGGATATTCGCCGCATCCAGTGCCTGGGTGGCGGCACTGCGCAACACGCACGGCGCATCAAACAGGATCAATGGCAGCGGTGAGTCATCCATCATGGTTGGCAGTCGTGTGTTACGAGCCTCGATCCAGTGCATCGGCGTTTCACCCAGTCTCGTCGCAAGCGGCGAATTGCGCTCCGTGTCCCATGTTAGGGCCAAGTCCAGGCCGGTGCTTTCTACCATTGAAAGTAATTCAGCGTTTCGCGCAATCCTGACTTCAAGATTCACCATTGGGTAGGCTTGAACGAAGCGTCGCAGGATGTCGCTGAGGAAATGCTCCCCAAAATCTTCTTGAACTCCGAAGCGAACGGTTCCGGTCGTCTGGCTTTCATGCAGGCTAAAGAAAATCCCGTCGTTGAGCTCCAGTAGCCGGCGGGCGTGGCTGAGCAGGGTTTCTCCCACAGGTGTCAAGACCAGGCCACGTCCTGATCTGGCCAACACCGGGGTGCCCATCTGCTCTTCAAGTTTCTTCAATTGAGCGCTCACTGCGGACGTAGATCGACCGAGGCAATCCGCAGCCTTGGCAAAGCTGTTGAACTCAACGCCGGTGACGAAGGTGCGCAATACATCGAGATCGAAAGTTGGACGGCGCATCGGATAATCCACAAATTTGGAACAGTTGCTCCTATTAAATCTGATATTCGCAATTACCGCGACTTGATAGTTTTGCCCGATTGACAAGGTAATTCGGGGATTAAGGTCGTGAATACATTAAAGGAAAGCGGGCGAGAGCACGTGGGCAGATTCCCGCAAAAGTTTGCCGATTTAACTGACCATACCCTGTTTGGTGATATGTGGAAGCGAACGCAATTGACACCCCGTGAGCGCAGCCTGGTGACGGTGGCTGCCCTAGTGGCGCTGTACCGGCTGGAGCAACTGCCGTTCCATTTGAGTCGAGCGCTGGACAACGGTTTGAGTGATGATGAATTGGAGGAAGTCATGACCCATCTGGCGTTCTATTCAGGCTGGCCGACGGCTGCTTCTGGCCTGAAGCAGCTCCGCGATGTGCAAGCCAGTCGTGCTCCCAGCCAAGGGTAACTATTTATGCCATTTGCACGTATTTCACTGCATCGCGGAAAGTCCGCTGCGTATCTGCAGGCGCTATCCCAAGGGGTGCATGACGCTCTGGTCGAGAGTTTTGAGGTGCCTGGCGCAGATCGCTTCCAGGTCATCCATCAGCATGATGTCGGTGAGCTGATTTTCAATCCCGAGTACCTGGGCGGGCCGCGCAGTCATGATTTTGTGTTGATTGCTATCACCGCTGGCCGTTCACGAAGCGTCGAAACGAAACAGCATTTCTACCGCACTCTGGTCGAGAAACTTAACGAGGCTACTGGGCTTAGCGAGGAAGATGTCATGGTGGTAATTACCACCATAGGCAGTGAGGATTGGTCGTTTGCTGGCGGTCGGGGTAACTAGCTCCCGGACTTTGCGGGGATTTGCAACACCATGCTGTGCATCTTTTAATTCTGAGATAATGGCGAAAAGCCACGCAGCCCTTGATCACGCGGGGCATGGTTTATCATGACTTGACCCAAGCATTAGGTGGTAGAGTCTTGGTTCTCGTTAAGGATGAGACCATGCCCGGGGAAGAGCAGGCCGTTTCTGAGCGCGCCGTAGCGTTTGCAAAGCTAAATCGAACTAGCGTTGCCCGGGAATTGGCATCCTTGGATCGATATCCGTGCGATGAGTACCCCGTCTCGGTGTTTATGGCGGGGTCGCCAGGAGCAGGGAAAACTGAAGTGTCCAGGGCGTTTATTCAAATGATGCAGGCCGGAGGATCGTGTGCGTTACGAATCGATCCGGATGATTTCCGGTGCTACTTCCCTGAATACACGGGGCTTAACTCCAGTCTTTTCCAGCGAGGGGTGACCACTTTTGTTGAGCGCACTTTGGACTTGGTTTACCAGCAGCGTCAGTCTTTTTTGCTGGATGGGACACTTGCGAATCTCGATGTAGCAAGGCGGAATATCTCCCGCGCTCTTGATAAAGAAAACAGGTCGGCCCAAATTATCTACGTGTACCAGAGGCCAGAACTTGCATGGGAGTTTGTGCTTGCAAGGGAGAAAAAAGTTGGAAGGAACATTCCCTGTTTAGAGTTTGTCAGGCAGTTCTATGCTGCAAAGGCATCTGTTTGCGCGCTTAAGCGTGAATTTGACGCTGCTTTGCAGGTAGATGTAATCATCAAGGATATCGATGGTGGAAATGAAGACATTGGGATCGACCTTTCAGCTGGTGAAATTGACGGGTTCGTCAACCAGCCCTATGATCACCTCGAGCTTGAAAGAATTTTGAACGGAGTACCCCAATGAAAGGCGAAAATGCAGCAGTCGCTTCGACGAAGGTGAATGCCTCTTCGAAGATGTCTGAGTTTTTCCGCCACGGCTCCGTGGAGGAAAGGCGAGCGGTTTATCTCATGGCAGCCAATGTCGCCATCAACGAGCAGAAGGATGTTATTCGCTCAGTTAAGTCTGGCGAATTTCTGATCACGAAACGCAAATAGCCTTCTCCGGACGTCCTAAACCCAGCCCTCGTGCTGGGTTTTTTCATTTGGCAGTCTGCCAGTTGCTTCCGAGAGAAACCATCGCACCCACAAAGCGCTCAGCTTTCTTCTGTGTGTCTACGAGTCAGCTATTTATGACGCTCCCACCAGTACTCCGGATCTGCACCACCCAGAGGCCACGCTTCGGGTAGAGGCAACGCTATCGATTGAGTGGTAGTAGATGCTGAAGTGGCCCGGTTCCTGCGTATAACGGGCAGTCACCAGACCCATTCAAGGACATAAAATGCTTATTGTCTTCAGCGGCCTTCCAGGCACCGGAAAAACGACTATCGCAAGCGAGCTTGCGGGCAGAACGGGTGCCGTCTACCTAAGGGTCGATACCATCGAACAGGCGATTCGAAACGCCGGCGTTCTTGCAAAAGAGGTGGGCAAGAGCGGTTACATGGTCGCCAATGAGCTTGCTCTGAGCAATCTTCGTTTTGGCCACACGGTTATAGTCGACTGTGTAAACCCGGTCGTTGAAAGCCGACAGGCATGGAGTGATATTGCTCAGCGTGCTGATGTGCCCTTGGTCAACATTCAGGTGATCTGTTCTGACAGGCGCGAGCACCAGCGTCGGGTGGAAACCAGGGAGGTCGATATTCCCGGGTTGACGCCCCCAACCTGGCAGTCTGTTCTCGATCATGAATATGAGGCGTGGGGCACTGCTCCATTCAGCATCGACACGGCCTTGACTTCTAAGGCGCAGGCTGTGGCGCTGATCACTGAAACGCTTTTATCCAGGGCGAGTCTGCTCTGAAGGCGTTCAATGCGCCTCCCGGTTCTCCTGGAGCCGGTTATCTGTCCGCATCGGAGTGCGATCTGCCTGATGCTTGTCAGCTGCGCTTGTGCGCTGGCCGGCAGCCCCGGATCACACTCCGATGCGACCTCCCGTGAGGGATCGGGCAGTTAGCGACAGGCTGTCGTTGGCGCTGGTTGTTCGGTGCGGTTCTATACCTGTAATTGAAGCTTGATCAGGTCAACTTGCACTGCTTTTTGCAGATTTATTGACCGTCGGTTCTCATTCTGCTCCCCAATTAACCAACACCAAGCAGGCGAAAGTGGTTGGGTCAGGTAGGGCGTGTGCCCCAGTACGCAGTCTTTGCGAGGGCGGGAGCAGCCGCGGGTGTCGAGGAATCATTGGTCGTTTTTATTGTCATATTTATGACCTTTTCTTTCAGGACGTTCAAATGAAGCGCACAACCCTATTGATCCTGGCCGTCTCAGGCGCTTTTCTGCTGGGCGGCTGCGCGCCTGTCTGGTACGACGGGGGGCGGCATGGTCACGATCGAGGTTACGACTCGGGCCGTGGATACGATCGCGGGCATGATGATCGGGGTTATGACCGCGGCTACGATCGTCGCGACAATGATCGCCGTTATGACCGCAATCGCGATCGTGATGACAGGGACGACTGATCCTCTGGTGCTTTAACTGCGCAGCGTGTCATCCACGCTGCGCTTCAGGTTATTAACTGCTGGCTCAATCCATTCCCGCCATTTGTTTCACCTCTGCAATATCCCTGCTTTGCGGAAACAAACCGGACATCTGCCAGCAATTGCGTTCAGGCAAGCTGTGCGCAATTAGTCCCGCCACGCTCGTTCTGGCACCCGGGGCTGATGAGAACCCTCCTGTAAAACATCGTCCCGGGAATTCCTGCTCCATGCGAACCAGTCTTTCGCTGCCGCTGCTGGCTGCCTTGTCCATTTTGCTTGCGGCCTGTGCCAGCAAGACCATCCCGCCCGAAGAGTTTTCGGGCTATCTGTCCGATTACAGCCAGTTGGCGCAAAAGCAGTTGCCTTCCGGGCAGGCCGTACTGTCCTGGGTAAGCCCTGATCTGGATATCAGCCATTACACCGGCGTCTATATCGAGCCAAGCCAGTTTTACCCGTGGGTGCTACCGACCGGGCGGGGGCCACAGTCCACGCTGTCGGCCGTAACCGGTTATTACGATGCTGCGCTCAAGCGCGAACTGGGCAAGGTCATGACGGTTGTCGCGGCCCCGGGCCCTGGCACGCTGATTGTCAGGCCGGCCATAGTCTCGCTCTCGGCTAGTACCCAGGGCCTGCGGTTTTATGAGTATTTGCCCGTGACCCTGCTCGCCGCTGGGGTCAGCACGGCGGTCGGGATGCGTGATCAGGACAGTGAAATCAGCACCGAGATCGCCGTGATCGATGCCGCTGACCAGCAGGTGGTCGCGCAAGTGGTGCGCAAGGGGACAGGGTTGGCGCTGGAAAATGATTCTCAGGTCATGACGCTGGATGATTTCAAGCTGGTGCTCGATGGCTGGGCGCTTGATATGCGCCGCGAATACTTGTCCAGCCGCCATTGAAAGCCGGTCAAGGGTTGGTCCGGGGCTCGCCGAAAGGCGGGCTTTTTTTTGTCTGCGATTTGTCTGGCTCCTTCACACGACTTCAAGTGCCGCCTGAATCTGATCGGCGTACTTGCTCAGGTTATTCATCTCTGTCTGTAACTGACCGGAGCTGGCTGAGTTCAGCACCTTGGACTGGATCAAGGTCAAAGCAGCCGCGACGGCCAGTTCACGTTTGCCTTCCGGGCTGGCAGCACCAAAGGGGGTATCGCCCCGGAGGTTTTTGAAGTGCTCAGACATGATGCTCTCCTTATCGTTGCGGTTTTAAACCTGTTACTACCGGTAACCGGTAATAACTAAAGTTTAGGGTAGGATTGATGGCGCGCATCGAAAAGGGCCTGAAAACAGCCCGGTAGACATGGTTGTGCCCGAAAGTACCGGCATGAATCTGAGGAACCGATCAGGGTGACCAGCGGTGCACCGTTAGTCGCTGCGTAACGTTCAACTTTGTTCATAATGGCGCGGTAATTGCTGTCTGTCGGTCCGCCAATGGATCACTCGTCTAATTTATGTGCATTTCCTGCGCATTTTCCGGTCTTTCCGGCCTTCGCGTATAAGCCTCGTCATTACAAAGGATTGGGTTGATTGGTTGAGAGCGACGCGAGCAGCGCCAAATAAAAATAGCCGTACTAGTCAATAAAATGGCGAACAGCCTGATTATTTGTGCTTGCAATTACGATATTAATCCAAATTTGTTCAATTTATTGACGATATCATTGTGATGTCTTATTTTGACGCCCTGTTGCTGGCCATGCGTCGTGAATACTCAGTCCGGAAGGAACCTACTTATGAGTCGTACAGACGACATATCGAACTTGTTCAGCAGGTTCGGCGCCACTTCGGACAGTTATCACGAGTTCGACAGTCAGTTCGAATACCCCAATACGCCGCCAGCTCAAGTTAAAGCCTCTGAGCCTGAAGAAGTCACGGCCCCGGTACTTGCTGCTCTGCCACCGGTTGCGCCAGTCTGCGTGGCATTGGCGAAAGCCGAAGATCCGGCACCGCTGATGAGCACTGCCGACGTTGCCATCCCGCTGCGTAATTTGCTCGCTGAAGTAGCGCTTGCTCGTCAGGCCGAAACCGAGGCCCTGCAGGCACAATTGCGCACGCCGCAGTGCAAGGCTCGTGTCGTGGTGCTGGTCTCGGCCAAGGGCGGCGTTGGCAAGACCACGCTGGCCGCCAGCCTGGCAAGCAGCCTGCGTCTGGAGGGTGGCAAGACCCTGGCCATCGACCTTGATCCGCAAAATGCCCTGCACCATCACCTCGGCGTTGAATCCGGCGTGACCGGCATCGGCAGCGCCTGCTGGAGCAGCAATCTGCAGCAGGGATTCAACGATGTACAAGTGCTGCCCTACGGCGTGTTGAGCGATGACCAGCGCTGTGCCCTGGAGCGCGAAGTAAGCCAGGACCGCCACTGGCTGGCACGGCAACTGGAACGCATGGACCTGGGCACACATGACCTGGTGATTGTCGATACGCCCACCGGCCGCTCGGCGTACCTGCAGCAGGCGCTGGATGTGGCCGATCAGGTGCTGGTGGTCACTGCTGCCGACGCGGCCAGCTTTATTGCCCTGGAGCATATGGACCGTCTGCTGGGAGCCAACGTTGCGCGCAGCTATGTGGTCAATCAATTTGAGCCCGGGCGCGAGTTTTCCCGCGACATGCTCGAAGTGCTCAAGCGCCGTCTGGGTGCGCAGTTGACGGGGGTAGTAGAGCAGGATCACGGTTTTGGCGAGGCCTTGGCTTACGGCCGCAACCCGTTGACGGTGCCCGTCCGGTCTGTAGGTGGTGAAGGGGTTTTACTGCTTGGCGAACACCTTAAGGCTGCTTTGCAGAACGTCCGTGTAACCGAGAACTCAGCTTCATGAGTCAGTCAAACAGCCCCCCCCAGGTTGCGCAAAGCCGGTTTCAGCGTTGGGCCCAGTCGCTGTCAGATCATCTTGATCAGTGGCCGGCTGCGGCACGCCGTGCGCTGCTTGCCGGTACCGCAGTGTTTTGCGGGCTTTTGGGCCTGCTGATCATTACCGTACCGTTCGAATTCTATGCGCAGTGCATCTTTGCCATCGGCTGCTTTGTTGCAGCATTGGTGCTGCGCAGGATACCCGGGCGCCTGACCATCCTGATCATGATCGGCCTGTCACTCACGGCCTCGTTGCGCTATATATACTGGCGCTTGACCGAAACCCTGGGGTTCGACGACTGGGTCGACATGGCGTTCGGTTATGGCCTGGTGCTGGCCGAAATCTATGCCCTGGTGGTGCTGGTGTTTGGCTACCTGCAAACGGCCTGGCCGCTGCGGCGCCAGCCGGTATTGCTCAAGGGCCCGCCGAGCGAATGGCCAGTGGTTGACGTGTTTATCCCGTCATACAACGAGACGCTCGATATCGTGAAGCTGACCATCTTTGCCGCTCAGGCAATTGACTGGCCACAGGACAAGCTGCGCGTGCATGTGCTCGATGACGGTCGCCGCGAAGACTTTCGCGAGTTCTGCGAGCAGATCAACGTCAACTACATCACCCGTGACAACAATCGTCATGCCAAGGCCGGTAACCTCAACGAAGCATTGCAGGTCACCAGTGGCGAGTTCGTAGCATTTTTCGATGCCGACCACGTGCCGACCCGCTCTTTCTTGCAAGTGAGCATTGGCTGGTTCCTCAAAGACCCCAAGCTGGCGATGTTGCAAACGCCGCACTTTTTCTTTTCACCCGACCCGTTCGAAAAAAATCTCGACACCTTCCGTTCGGTGCCCAACGAAGGCGAGTTGTTTTATGGTCTGGTGCAGGACGGCAACGACCTGTGGAACGCCACGTTTTTCTGTGGCTCTTGCGCAGTGATCCGTCGCAAGCCGCTGATGGAAGTCGGCGGGGTGGCGGTCGAAACTGTGACCGAAGATGCCCATACCGCGCTCAAGCTCAACCGCGCCGGCTACAACACTGCTTATCTGGCGATACCGCAGGCAGCGGGTCTGGCCACGGAAAGCCTTTCACGCCACATTAGCCAGCGTATTCGCTGGGCGCGGGGTATGGCGCAGATTTTCCGCACCGACAATCCGCTGTTTGGCAAGGGCCTGAACCTGGGCCAGCGCCTGTGCTACCTCAACGCAATGCTGCATTTCTTCTATGGTTTGCCGCGCTTGGTGTTTTTGACGGCGCCGCTGGCTTTTCTGTTTTTTGATGCGCAAATCTTTCATGCCTCGGGCTTGATGATTGCCGCCTATGCATTGCCGCATATTTTTCATGCCAGCCTCACCAACTCCAGCATTCAGGGGCAATACCGGCATTCGTTCTGGAACGAGGTCTACGAGACAGTACTGGCCTGGTACATCATGGCCCCGGTGCTGGTGGCGCTGGTCAACCCCAAGTTCGGTGGTTTCAACGTGACCGACAAGGGCGGGATCATTGACGAGAAGTACTTCGACTGGAAGCTCGCCCGTCCATATATCGTGCTGCTGACCCTTAACATGGCAGGGATGGCGTACGGGATCGCGCGGCTGGCAATGGGTGAGGAGGGCGCCACGACCACGCTGTTGATCAACCTGTTGTGGACGCTCTACAACGTGATCATCACCAGTGCCGCCGTGGCAGTGGCCAGTGAAACCCGGCAGGTTCGTGCCGAGCCGCGGGTTGCTGCCACATTACCGGTGCGCCTGGTCCGTGGCGATGGCAGTGTGATAGACGGCGTTACCCAGGACTTTTCGCAAAAAGGCATGGGCTTGCGTTTGCCACAGGGCGTCAGCGTACCTCAAGGCGAGCAGGTGCAGATTTCGCTATTGCGCAGCCAGCACTTGAGCCTGTTCCCGGCTGTGATTGTATTCAGTCGCGGTGAATTGCTCGGCGTTCAATTTGAAGCTCTGACTCTGCGCCAGCAAAGTGATCTGGTACGTCTCACCTTTTCCCGTGCCGACACTTGGGCATCGACCTGGGGTAGCGGGCAGGTTGATACCCCGCTGGTGGCCCTGCGCGGAGTCAGCCGAATTGGTTTTCGCGGTATCCAAGAACTCTTCAAAGCCTCGCTCATGGAAGTGCGCAGCTTGCTGCGCCGTCGCCGCGTCGCCCCATCAAAGCTAGAAAACATCCAGGATAAGTGATGAATTCAACGTCTTCAGTCTTCGCCAATTTGCGCGATCCGCGTCGTGCCCTGGCACGCATTGCGTGTGCCTTGCTGGCTTTGAACAGCGGCGCTGCCTGCGCCGAGAGCGCTCCAGCCGTTGCTGCAACCGGTAGCAATAATTACACCGTGACCCTCAAACAGTTGGGCCGCAATTATCCGATGAACCTGCGTGGTGTGGAGTCGAGCGACAGTGTCAGTTTCGATGTGCGGGCCGACTCGATTGTGACGGGTGCCAAGTTGAACTTGCAGTACACCTACTCGCCGGCATTGCTGGAAGAGCTGTCGCAAATCAACGTCATCATCAACGATGAAGTGGCGGCAAGCCTGCCGTTGCCCAAGGACAAAGCCGGGCAACTGCAACAGCATGTCGTCGACATACCGGCGCACCTGATTACCGAGTTCAACCGTCTGAGTTTGCAGTTTATCGGGCACTACACCATGAGTTGCGAAGATCCGCAGCACACCAGCCTGTGGGCCAAGATCAGCAACGCCACCAGCTTGAGCATTGATGTATCGCCCTTGGGTTTACCCAATGATCTGTCCATCTTGCCGTTGCCATTTTTCGATCGTCGCGATACCCGGGCTCTGGATTTGCCGTTTGTGTTCGTCTCTGCGCCTGACAACGCCACGCTCGAAGCAGCCGGTGCACTGTCGTCGTGGTTTGGCGCCCAAGCCAGTTTTCGGGGTGCACGGTTTTCCTCGAGTTACAACCAGATTCCCGCCAGCGGCAGTGCGGTGGTTTTGATCAGTGGTCCGGATGCGCTGCAGATTGGCAGTATTAGTCTACCGCCAGCGAAGGGCCCGACCCTGACCTTGATGACCAATCCGAATGACGTCAATGCCAAGCTGCTGGTGGTCAGCGGTCGCGACGGTGCCGAACTCAAGAGTGCCGCAACTGCTTTGGTACTGGGCAGCCAGGCCTTGTCGGGCAGCAGCGTGGTGATCGATCGATTGCAGGTGGTGCAGCCCCGCAAGCCCTATGACGCGCCGAACTGGTTGCCCAGTGATCGCCCGGTAAAGATTGGTGAGTTGATGCAGGCCAAGCAACTGGCGGTGTCCGGCTACAACCCGGGTGACATCACCGTGCCGTTGAATTTTCCGCCGGATTTGTTTACCTGGCGTAACGAAGGCGCGCCGCTGAATCTTAAATACCGCTATACGCCGCAAGAGAAGTCCTACAATTCGTCGTTCATTATCAGTTTTAATGACGCGCTGATTCAGTCGCAGAACCTGCTGTCCCGGGACAGGCTCGACAGCAGTGTGCTCAGAACACTGAAGTCAGACGACAGCCTTGACCGCGAAACCAATGTGTTGCTGCCCCTGAACTCGGTGGCCCTGCAGTCCCGCCTGCAGTTGCGCTATATGTTCGATTACATCAAGCAGGGCCAATGTAACGACATCATCATTGACAATATGCGCGGTGCGATTGATCCCGAGTCGACCCTTGATTTGAGCGGCTACGACCACTTTATCGCCATGCCCAACCTGGGCGTGTTCAAGGATTCTGGCTTTCCGTTTACCCGTCTGGCTGACCTGTCGCAAACCGCCGTGGTGTTGCCGGATGATGCCGGGGTTGCTGATTTGAATGCCTACCTCACACTGCTCGGCCGATTTGGCCAGTCCACCGGCTACCCGGCTACTGGCGTACAGGTGATTCAGGCGGATCAGGTGGCGGGCGCTGCGGACAAGGACTTGCTGGTGCTGGCGTCCGGTGCCAATCAGCCTTTGCTGACACATTGGGCCGATCGCCTGCCCGCTAACGATGGCGAAGGCCAGCAGAGCTTTCATTTATCTGACTTGCCGATGCGGCTACGTGACTGGTTTAGCCCCGATCCTGAAGCCAATATTCGCAAGACGCGGTTGGCGATGGCGTTTTCCGGTGGCGCGCGTAGCACTTACCTGACCGGTTTCGAATCGCCGCTTAAAAAAGGGCGCAGTGTTGTGGTTATTGCCAGTGGTCAACCGCAAGGTCTGGCCGATGCCACAAATGCACTGATCGGAGGTGAGGATTACACCCATTCGATCCAGGGCAGTCTGGTGATGGTACGCGGTAAAAACATCGAGCCTCTGGTGGCGGACGAGCAGTACTACGTTGGCAGCCTGGGGCCTATCAAGTACCTGCAATGGTTGATGTCGCGCCATGTGGTCTTGTCCCTGCTGCTGACCGGTCTGGGGGTGATTTTGCTCAGTGGTCTGGCTTATCTGGCACTGCGCGCACGCGCCAACAAACGACTAGGTAACTGACGGCTCATGGGGTTCTTCGCGATCAAACGTTTTAATTCCTCACCGCGGCGCCTGCATCGTGCGCTGCTGTGGTTGGCAGGCGCTCTGGCAGGTATCGCCCTGACCCCCGCGATGGCCAAGGACACCAGGTGCCAAAAAGCCGACTGGTCGCTGTGGCAAGCCTACGCTTCGCGCTTTGTACAGGCTGACGGCCGTATGCTGGAGTCCAGCCCACAGCTCAACCAAAGCTCTTCCGAAGGTCAGTCCTACGGGATGTTATTTGCATTGATCGGCAATGATCAGGCGCGCTTTGACAGGTTATGGCAATGGACCCTGGCCAATATGGCTGGCGCCGACGTGAGCACGCGTTTGCCAGGCTGGTTGTGGGGGCAGGGCAAGGACGGGACGTGGCAATTGCAGGACGCCAATTCAGCGTCCGACTCGGACTTGTGGATTGCCTATTCGTTGCTTGAAGCGGCACGTCTGTGGCAGCGCCCTGACTACCGCGAGGCAGCCTTGCATCTGCTTGAAAACATCCAGAGCCAACTGGTCGTGAGCTTGCCCGGTCTGGGCAAAATGGTGTTGCCCGGGCCTCAAGGCTTTGTGCAGCCCGATCACCTGTGGCGCTTGAATCCCAGCTATCTGCCGCTGCCGTTGCTGCGGCGGCTGGCCATGCAGGCACCGGCCGGGCCGTGGAAAGAAATTGCCGAAAACACCGTGAAAATGGTCAAGGCTTCCAGCCCCAAAGGCTATGTTGCCGACTGGATCGGCTATCGTGCCACCGGGCCGAACAGCGGTCTGTTCGTGGTCGATCCGGTTAATGGCGAACTGGGCAGTTACGACGCGATTCGCGTTTACCTGTGGGCAGGCATGACGCCCAAATCCGATGTGCTGGCAGCACCGTTGCTGGCGCGACTGGAGGGCATGGCGAACAGCACGGCTTCCACCGGCATTCCACCGGAAAAGGTCCAGGTCAGGAGCGGTACGCTAGAGGGGCAGGGGCCGTTCGGCTTCTCCGCCGCGCTGATTCCTTACTTCCAGGCCAAAGGCCAGCCCTGGCTTGCCCAAGCTCAGCAGCGTCGAACCGAGCTAGCCCTCACGAAGGTGCTGGGGCAGGCCGATGGCGAACGTACCGAGCCTTTGTATTACAACGTCATGCTTAGCCTGTTCGCACTCGGCTGGGCAGAAAACCGCTTTCAGTTTCGTGATGACGGAACACTCAAACTGTCTTGGGAGACGTCATGCGTCCGCACCGCCACGCACTAGCTATCGGGATTCTAACCGCAGTCATCGGCACAGCCGTCCACGCCGATACCAGCGACGTGCAAGCGCGGCTGGTCGAACAGGGTCAGTACTGGCAAGGCCGCGCCAATGCACAACGGGCGGCCGAGGCCTGGGAAAAAGTCTTGCGTCTGGACCCCAATCAAGTGGATGCCCTTTATGGTATGGGCTTTGCCAGCCTCAAACAGAACAAGCCCGAGCAAGCCAGGCAATACCTGGCGCGTTTGCAGGCCCTGTCGCCCCGACCGTGGCTGGCGGCGCAGCTGGAACAGGATATTGCCCTGACTGAGACGCAGAACAAAGCACTGCTGGATGAGGCCCGACGTCTGGTCGATAGCGATCAGCGAGATGAGGCGACTCAGGTGTTTGCCAAACTGTTTGCCGGTCGCACACCGTCAGGCACGGTGGGACGTGAGTATTACAACAACCTGGCGTTCAATCCTGCAGGTTGGCCAGAAGCGCGAAAAGGCATGGAGCGCTTGCTGCGCGAGACGCCCAACGACTCGACTCTGGCGCTGTTTCTGGCCAAGCAACTGATTCGTTACGAAGACAGTCGCCCTGAAGGTATCCGTAATCTGGCCAAGCTATCGACCCGGCCCGACATCGGCGGGGACGCTGATGAAAGCTGGCGTCTGGCGCTGGTCTGGTCCGGTCCGCCGAGTGCTGCCCAGGTGCCGTTGTTCGAAGCCTTTTTAAAGGCTCATCCAGATGATCAAGAAATTCGTGACCTGCTGAACAAAGGTAAATTGAAAGCCAGCACTGCAGACCGTGTACCGGCCTGGCAACCTGATCCGCTGGTCGAGCGTGGGCTCAAGGCGTTGGATAAAGGTGATCAGGCGGGTGCCGAGCAAGCCTTTGCCGCACGCTTGAAAAACAAGCCGAATGATCCTGATGCTTTGGGTGGGCTCGGTGTGGTGCGTCAGCAACAGGACCGTCTGAGCGAAGCTGAGCAACTTTTGAACCGCGCTATCGGCAACGGCGGCTCGCGCTGGAAGCCGGCGCTGGATAACGTGCGCTACTGGGCTTTGCTGCAACAGGCGCGCAACCAGGCCAAGAGCCAGCCCGCCAAGGCCCGGGAAAGCATTGCCCAGGCAATGCGAGTGAACCCCAGGGGCATCGAGGCACGTTTGGCCCTCGCCGATATTCAGGCTCAGAACGGTCAGCTCGATGAGGCTCAAGCCAGTTACCGTCAGGTGCTGAGTGTGCAGAAGGACAATGCTCAGGCCGTACAAGGGCTGGTCAATGTCCTGTCGCAAGCGGGGCAGGCCGATGAGGCCTTGCGCCTGCTAGATACCCTGACCCCGGCCCAGCAGGCCGAAATGGGCGGTGGCGGTCGACTGCGTGCGCTGCGCTCCACGCAGGCTGCGGCATTGGCCGAGCAGCGTGGCGATACCCGGGGCGCACAACAAGCTTTGGTGCAAGCGGTCAAAGATGACCCGGACAACGTCTGGACCCGTTTTGATCTCGCCCGCCTTTACCTGAAAACCGGTGAGCCGCAAAAAGCCCGCGTTCTGATCGACAGCTACCTCAAAGCCCATCCGACAGATGTTGACGCCCTCTATACCAGTGCTCTGCTCTCAGTGGAAATGGAGCAGTGGGACGCTGCCCAGGCTGCCATAAGCCGGATTCCAGTGGGTCGTCGCACCGCAGATATGAACGATTTGGCGGATCAGATCACGCTGACGGTGCAGGTCAAGCTCGCTGCCACCATGGCCAAGCGTGGCCAGCGTCAGGAAGCCCTGGCATTGCTCGACCGGTTGCAACCGATGGCGAGCCGCAGTCCGGATCGTATGGCAACGCTGGCCTCGGCTTATGTGGACACAGGAGATTCCACGCGAGCGTTGACCATGATGCGCGATGTGATCAACCAGACACCGACACCTTCCGCCGACTTGATGTTGCAGTACGCCAATCTGCTGCTCAAGACGGGTAATGATGCCCAGGTCAACTCGATCCTGCGCGGCCTGCAAAACCAGCGAATGAGCGTTGCCACACGCAAACGTTTCGACGACCTGCTGTATCAGTACCGCATTCGTCAGGCCGATCTGCTGCGTGAAGGCGGTGACCTGGCGGGCGCTTATGACACTC
Organism: Pseudomonas sp. FSL R10-0056; assembly: GCF_009600105.1. Lineage (NCBI taxonomy): Bacteria > Pseudomonadati > Pseudomonadota > Gammaproteobacteria > Pseudomonadales > Pseudomonadaceae > Pseudomonas > Pseudomonas sp. FSL R10-0056. Next base: position 24,546 of record NZ_WIWL01000187.1, on the reverse strand, counting down.
TGGCACCGGCGCTGGCATCGCGGCCTGGGGACGCCGGTGCGACTTCGGCGCTGGCGCGGATGTACGTCAGCAGCGGCAATAACGCCAAGGCGTTTGAGCTGTACAAGCCTTTGCTGCAACGTCAGCCCAACGATCCGCAAATCCTCCTTAATGCCGCGGACGCTGCGGTTCTGGCCCGAGATAACGGCTACGCCGAGCGTGCGCTGGAGCAGTTTGTGAAACTGCAAAACTACGACCCGCAGTCTTTGACCGAAGCGGCACGAATCTACCGCAGCATGGGCAAGAGCGCTCAGGCTGCGCACCTGTTGCGCAAGGCCGTGGACATCGAGCAAACCGAGAAAAAACGCAACCTTACGGCTCAGGCCGGCGTATCTGGCGTTGCGCCGAACCCGTTCGCCGGCTTGTCGGGCCCAGCCAATCAGATGGGGCGTGGGGCCATCGATGCGATTCCCGCGCCCGCCCAAACCACGCTCGATTCGAGCGCTTATATGGCAGACGACAATGCGCTGTTGGCCAGTGATGTCTATCCGGGGCAGCCCCTGCCTTCCAGGACAGGCAATGGCACCTTGCCCGTGGGACGTAATGCTGGTGCCGGGGCTAATCCATTTTTACCCCAAGGCACGGTCAATGTGGCGGTGGACCAAGCCAGTTCGGCCCAGCGTGCGCTGGACAGTATCCTCCAGGAGCGCAGTGCCTACGTGACCCAGGGCGTCACTATTCGCAACAACGACAGTGAGCCTGGCCTTGGCAAAATGACCGATATCGAAACACCGCTGGAAATTAACTTTCCGGCGGGTGACAACCGTATCGCCGTACGTGTGACACCGGTGTCCCTGAATGCGGGTAGGGTGGGTGTTTATGCCGCCGAACGCTTTGGTAGTGGCAAAGAGTCAACCGAGGGGATTGGCGCCCAGCGTGAGAGTGGTGTGGGTGTGAGCGTTGGCTACGCTCGCCCGGATGAAGGCATCAAGGCCGACCTCGGTACCACGCCGATCGGCTTTCAATACAGCACCGTGGCCGGTGGCGTGAGTGTCGATCGCCCGCTCGCCAGCAATTCCAATGTGCGTTATGGCGTCAATGTTTCACGCCGCCCGGTGATCGACAGCGTAACGTCATTCGCCGGTACCACCGATGAGCGCACCGGGCAGACGTGGGGTGGCGTAACGGCTAACGGCGGCCGTGGTCAGCTGAGCTATGACAACCAGGCTGTAGGCGCCTATGGCTACGGCGCCTGGCACAAGCTGCTGGGTCATAACGTCGAATCCAACAGCCGTGCCGAACTGGGCGGTGGAGTGTATTGGTATTTGCAAAACACCGAGGACAGCAAGCTGACCCTGGGTCTGAGCGCTACCGGCATGAGTTTTGAGAACAACCAGAACTTCTTTACCTATGGCCACGGCGGCTACTTCAGCCCGCAAAGCTACTTTGCCCTGGGCGTGCCGGTGGCCTGGTCGCAGCGCACCGATCGCTTCAGCTACCAGGTCAAGGGCTCGGTGGGCGTTCAGTACACCCATCAGGCCGGTGCCGACTACTTCCCCGGTGACAAGGACATGCAGGCCACCAACGACCAGCGCTACTCCGGCGAGAGCAAGACTGGCGTCGGTTACAGCCTGGCCGCTGCCGGTGAGTACAAGTTCGGGTCGAGCGTTTTCCTGGGGGCCAATTTGGGTCTGGATAATGCTCAGGACTACCAGCAAATCACCGGGGCGATGTACCTGCGCTATATGTTTGAAAATATGAATGGCCCTATGGAGCTGCCGGTCAGCCCATACAGTTCGCCTTATTCCAATTGATGTCCTGGAGACTTTAAATGCCTTCTTCCGTTCTTGCCGGTATGACCCTTCTTGTTCTAGGGGAAAGCCACATGAGCCTGCCTAACTGTTTGATGGAGCCGCTGCACGCCAACCTGACCCAGCAGGGCGCAAATGTGCACTCGATTGGCGCGTGCGGTGCCGGTGCCGGCGATTGGTTGATTACCAAAAAAGTCGATTGTGGAGCCGAAGAAAAGGGTAACGGTAAAATTGTGATCAGGGGGCGTGACGCGACCACTACGCCGATCAAGGAGTTGCTTGCAGCGGATAAACCGGATCTGGTGGTGCTGGTGATTGCAGACACTATGGCCTCTTACGACAAGCCGGTGTTTCCCAAGGCGTGGGCGTGGCAAAACGTGTCTGCCCTGGCCAAGGAAATTACCGCCAATGGCGCCAAGTGCGCCTGGGTAGGCCCGGCGTGGGGCAAGGAAGGTGGCATGTACAAGAAGAACGATGCCCGCACCAAGCTGATATCTGCGTTCCTGGCGACCAATGTTGCACCTTGTACTTACATCGATTCGCTGGAGTTTTCCAAGCCGGGGCAGTGGGTGACCACTGACGGCCAGCATTTTACTGTAGCGGGTTACAAATCCTGGGCCAACGCCATCGGTGATGCATTGGGCAAGCTGCCCCCTGAAGCGGTCAGTGCCAAGGGTGCAAACAAGTGATCCGAGCTGTATTGAGCGCGGCAGTGTTGTTTTGCAGCGCGCATGCGCTGGCTGCCGACGTTGCGCTGTACCCCACTGGCCCCGATCAGGACGCCGCCTTTATCCGCTTCGTCAACGCCACCGCTACCCCTCTGGACGTAATGGGCCAGCCTGGGCAACCACCGTTGCGCCTTGAAACGGCAGCGCCTGCTTCATTGTTGTTCCCGGTGGATTCGGGCAAGGCCGTCAAGGGCTCGCTGGCCAGTGGAGCGCACCAGTTGGCCCTGGACCTCAAGGTCGAGCCGGGTGAGTTCGCGACCATTGTGGTGGTGCCGCAAGGCGACGGGATCGAACAAGTCGCCGTGCGCGAAACACCGGATGACTTCAACGGCCTCAAGGCTTCGCTGGCGTTTGTCAATGTCGACAAGTCCTGCAGCGATGCCAGTCTGCGTCCTGCCGGGCGCACGGGCGATCTGTTCAAGGCGGTACCGTTCGCCAGTCTGCAGCGACGTTCAATCAACCCGGTAAACCTGTCAGTGCAACTGGTATGTGCCAACGCCAACACCGGCGCGCCGCTGGACCTGGGCGCACTCAAGGCTGGCGAACGCTACAGCGTGCTGCTGCTGCCATCTGCCAGCGGGCCGCGTTTGTTGAGTACCACGGACACGCTGTCCCACTGATCGGATTCTGCTGCCACCATGGTCTTCGCCTCACTCGAGTTCCTGACGCTGTTTTTACCGGCCTTTATGCTGGTCTACGCCCTGGGCAAGCCGCAGTGGCGCAACGTGATTCTGTTGATCGGCAGCTGGCTGTTCTATGGCTGGTTGAACCCGATGTTCCTCGCGTTGCATGTGGCATTGACGGTCGTGGCATGGCTTGGCGGGTTGCTCATCGATCGCAGTCGTGAGGACTCCCGGGGCAGGGTGCGGCTGTTGATCGCGTTGGTCGTGTTCAACACGGCGGTGCTGTGCTGGTACAAGTACGCCAATATCCTGGCCGCGACCTGGATTGACTGGATCACATATCCGGGGGCGATGCCGCTGGAATGGCAGCGGGTGGCGCTGCCCGCCGGGCTGTCGTTTATCGTGCTGCAGGCGATTTCCTATCTGGTGGATGTACATCGCCACACCGTGCCGGTGGAGCGCAGCTTTATCAATTACGCCACGTATATCTCGATGTTCGGCCACTCGATTGCGGGGCCGATCATTCGTTATGACTGGGTGCGTCGCGAACTCACCCAACGTTATTTCGACTGGCAGAATTTCTCCCTGGGTGCGCGCCGTTTCATGATCGGCATGTGCATGAAAGTGCTGGTTGCCGACACCCTGTCGCCGCTGGTGGATGTTGCGTTTCACCTCGACAACCCTTCTTTTGTCGACGCCTGGATCGGCTGCCTGGCCTACTCGCTGCAACTGTTTTTCGACTTTGCAGGCTATAGCGCCATGGCCATTGGCCTGGGCCTGATGCTGGGTTTTCATTTCCCGGAAAACTTCAACCAGCCGTATCTGGCCAGCAGCATTCAGGACTTCTGGCGGCGCTGGCACATGTCGTTGTCCAGCTGGCTGCGGGACTATCTTTATATCGCCCTGGGCGGCAACCGCAACGGTGCCTGGAAAACCTATCGCAACCTGTTCCTGACCATGGCCATTGCGGGGCTGTGGCATGGCGGTGACAGCTGGAACTACCTGCTATGGGGCGCGGCCCACGGTATTGCGCTGTGTGTGGACCGGTTGTGGTCGCGTTCCAGCCTGCCGAGCATTCCGTCATGGTTGTCACATACATTGACGCTGCTGTTTGTGTTTATGGCCTGGACCTTGTTCCGCGCTCAGGATTTTGCTTCGGCCCTGAATATGTACGCCGCTCAGTTGGGTTTGCACGAGTTTGCCCTGGGCGACGCGCTGGCCGTGAGCCTGCGCTCGGCTCACGGCCTGGCGGCATTGCTGGGGGTGGCGTGCATCATCGCGCCGCTGTTCAAGCACCGGTATGAAGAGCGTTTTGGTGCGCAATTCTGGTTTGCGCCGATGGCGGCGCTGTGGCCAGTCGCGGGTTTTCTGCTGTCGTTCGCGTTGATAGCGAGCCGCGAAGCGGTGCCCTTTCTGTACTTCCAGTTCTGATGGTCGCGCCCATGTCCTCGTCATCGCCCAAACCGGCTGTAGCCACTGAATTCACTGCCCGTGTGAGCAGATTTGGCGGTGCAGTGTTTGTGCTGTTTCTGGCGGCGAGCTTTGCCTCGTCCCTGTGGTTGTTTGCCAGCGGCAAAATACAGATGCTTGCCCCCGACCTGAGCCGTGATGCGGTGCTGCATGGCGAGGTGACCCACAGAATTGCCAAGCAGTTGTCCGAGTCCGGCGTTGCACAAAAGGCGGCCGATCTGGAGCGTGGCGCCAGCTGGTTGCTGTTCCACGACACCGGCGCGCGGGTGCGTCCGGGCTGTACGGGCTGGCTGTTCTTGACCGATGAAATGCGCATCAATCGTCATGCTCAGATTAATGCTCAAACCAAGGCAGCAGCGGTGCGTCAAATCCAGCAGCAGTTAGCCGGGCGTGGTATCCGCTTGCTGGTGGCCGTGGTGCCGGACAAGAGCCGGATTGCCAGTGCGCAACTCTGTGATTTACGCCGCCCGGTGCAGTTGCAACATCGCGCCGAAGCCTGGGTTGAGGGATTGAACAAGGCAGGGGTGAGCGCTGTGGATCTCGCGCCAGTTCTTCAGTCTGTGGGCAGCGATGCCTATCTGCGCACTGATACCCACTGGAGTGAAGCCGGGGCCTCGGCGGCAGCCATGGCCATTGCCGTGCAGGTACAGGCAATGGGGATCAGCGCCACGCCGCACAAGCTTTATGAAATTGCCCGGCAAGACCCGGCGCGTCGCCCGGGAGATCTGGTGCGACTGGCCGGTCTTGAATGGTTGCCAGTGGGGTTGCAACCCGCTGCGGAATCGGTGGCGGCCAGCCGGCTCAGTGAGAAAATCGATTTATCCCAAAGCGATGCAGATAACCTGGATGATCTGTTTGGCGATGACAACCTGCCCAACGTTGCCTTGATCGGCACATCGTTCTCGCGCAAATCCAACTTTGCCGGTTTTTTGCAGCAGGCCCTGGGTGCGCCGATTGGCGATTTTGCCAAGGACGGCGGCGAGTTCTCGGGTGGTGCCAATGGCTACTTCAGCAATCCTGCCTTCAAACAGACACCGCCAAAACTGGTGATCTGGGAAATCCCCGAGCGTGATTTGCAGACGCCTTACAGCGAGCCAATAAAACTGTAACCCGAAGCAGCTGCCGCAGGAACGAGGCTGCGTCCGGCGACGCAGTCGCCGCAAAATCAGGCACTGCGGTGTGCCAGGTAAACCCGACTCGCAGGGTTTACGGTCGCTTCGCAACCGAACGCAGCCTCGTTCCTGCGGCAGTTGCTACGGACGGTCAGCCAAGGTGCTAGTCTGGTGATCTGTCACCTGCCCATCACGGTCACGCTACCATGCCCGCAAGCCCGTCAACACACTGCGCTACACCCCGGTTCTGGCGGGACGCGCAGTTGCCCTTTATCGAAGCGCGCTCCATCGCCGATGGCCGTAAGGTCTGCTATGCCCGACACTCCCACGAGATTTTCTCCATCGGCGCCATCACCTCCGGCTGCTGCACTTACCTGCATGAGAAAACCAGTCACGGTATCAGCGCCGGCACGGTGGTGTTGATGAACCCGGGAGATGTCCACGCCTGTAATCCGCTGGACGACCAGCCATGGTCCTATGTGATGCTGTATGTCGATGCGCAGTGGCTGGCAGGCATTCAACAGGCGTTTGACGATCAGGCCAGCGGGGTGTTCCAGCCCCTGGCGGCCACCCACACCCGCTCGCCGGGGTTGTTCAATGGCCTGACCGCCCTGTATGCGCAGCTGGTCGACCCGCACCTCGAGGGGCTGGCCAAGCACGAGTCGGCGGTCAAGTTCTTTTCAGCGATGCAACAGGAACTGGGCGGCCCGCTGGTGCTTCGCAAGAGCGCCAATGCACGGGTGGAGCGCGCCGCCAAATTTATCGACGAGCGTTTCCTGCACACCATTCGCCTGCAGGATATCTGTGCCGCCGCCAGCCTGTCGGAGGCTTACCTGATCCGTGCCTTCGAGCAGCGTTACCATATGACGCCCCACGCCTATCTGATCAATCGGCGCATTCAACATGCCCAGGCGCAACTGCGCGAAGGGGCGTTGATCGCCGATATCGCCCAGCAAACCGGTTTTGCCGATCAGGCGCATTTCCAGCGGGTGTTCAAAAAACACCTCGCGGCCACACCCGGGCAGTACAAGGGCTAAAACCACAGCAAGGACACCGCGCAGCCCACCAGCATGGCCGCCATGCCGCGATTGAACAGGCGGATGCGCCGGGTGCTGTGCAGGTAACGGCTCAGAAAGGCGCCGGTGTAGGCCCAGCAGGCCACTGACAGGTAGCAGACTACAAAGTAGATCAGTGCAAATGCCCAGATCAGCGTGGCTTCGCCCCCCGAAACAAACGCGCCCATACCTGCAACCGCCGCCAGCCAGGCCTTGGGGTTGAGCCATTGCATGGCGGCGCCGGTAAAAAACGACGGCTGCCGGGCGTCCCCGCCAAACTCGATGCGGCCGTTATCCATCGCCAGCTTCCAGGCCAGGTACAACAAAAATACCATGCCGGCCCAGCGGATCAGGTCGGTGAGGATCGGCCACTGCTTGAGCACTTCATGCAGGCCAAAACCGGTAAACAGCAGCAACACCACAAAACCGACGGTGGCCCCCAGCACATGGCGCAGACTGGGCCCCAGGCCGAACTGCATACCCGAACTCAGGGCCACCACATTCACCGGCCCCGGTGAGATGGAGGCTGCCAGGGCGAACGCCGCCATTGAAATCAGCACGCTCATCGTTATTGTTCTCCGCTCCAAGGTTGAGCCCTGAGGTTATGGGGCGCGGACCCAAGCGTATTGAACAAAACTCCCCTGTACGGAGGCACCTTGCGTTTATGAAATTTAATCTGTATTTTTTCATGAAAATAAATGATTTAAATTTCATGGCGGCCCGGGATGAACAAGCAAGAAGAGATGGCCGCCCTGGCCATCCTTATCCACGACCTGCGCAAGCACAAGAAGTACACGCTCAAGGAACTGGCCGATAAAATTGGCCGCTCCGTGGGTTTTTTGTCCCAGGTCGAGCGCGGCCTGTCCCAGCCCACGGTGGCCGACCTGACGGCCATCAGTGAAACCCTGGGTGTACCCACCACCTATTTCTACAGTTTGCCCAAGCCCAAGCAGTTGCCCTGGGTGACCCGCCCGGACGAGCGACGCACGCTGTACCTGGGCAACGGCATCACCGATATCCTGGTCTCGCCACAAATCCGTGCGTCGTTCTCCATGCTCGAAAGTCTGCTGGAAGCGGGCGCCAGCAGCGGCGAACGGCTTATGACCGACAGCTCGGAGCAGGGCGGCTATGTAATTGAAGGGCAATTGACCCTGTGGCTGGGCGACGACGCTGAGCCTGCCACACTCAATGCCGGTGACAGTTTCCAGTTCGACAGCCATACGCGCTGTCGCTACGCCAACCTGACACAGCAGCTTGCCCGCGTGCTGTGGGTCTACACCTGATAACAACAAAGGAACCTTGAAGATGGATGCTGCCTGCTCTGATCTGCTGGCCGAAGTGCGTGCGTTTCGTCAGCGCAACCCCGAGGTGCGTTATGTCGACCTGATCTCCCTGGATATCCCCGGGCATTTCTACGGCAAGCGTTACCCCATCGACATGCTGGAAAAAGTCGCGGCCGGCAGCGTCCTGAAACTGCCGCAGAACTGTGTGTTGCTAGGGGTGCAGGGCGGATTGTTCAAGATAGGCGACTATTGTTTCAACGACGGCGACCCGGATGCCGTGCGACGTCTGGTACCGGGCACGCTCAAGCCGGTGACCTGGGAAGACAAGCCCCTGGGCCAGATGCTGATCACTTCTGACGGCACTGCACAGCCGATCGTCTTCGAGCCCCGCGAAGTCCTGGCCCGGGTGCTGGCCCGGCTGGCGCGCAAAGGCATTCACCCGGTGGTGGCGTTCGAGCTGGAGTTCTACCTGTTCGACAAGAAGCTGCGCGATGGCTTGCCGCAGTTCCCCCGTGATCACTTGAGCGATGATGCCGACGATCAGCCCACTATGCATATCGAGCGGTTGTCGCGCTTTGCCCCGGTGCTGGATGACATGGTCGATGCGGCCCAGGCCCAAGGGATTGATGCCACCGTGATTACGGCCGAGCTGGGCCCGGGGCAGTTCGAAATCAATTTCGCTCACCTCGATGACGGTTTGCGTGCCGCGGACTGGGCGGCGCTATTCTGTCGCAGCACCCGCGGGGTGGCGCTCAAGCATGGCTATCGCGCCAGCTTTATGGCCAAACCCTACCTGGAGCACCCGGGCAGCGGCATGCATGTGCATGTCAGTCTGTACGATGCGGGCGGCAACAACTTGCTGGCGGCCAACCAGCAGCAGCCCTTGCGCCACGCTATCGGCGGTTGCCTGGAATTACTGCCGGCGTGCATGCCGATATTTGCACCTAACCACAATGCTTTTCGCCGCCTGGGCGGTACGACCAATATCGCCACCCAGGCCAGTTGGGGGTATGAGGACCGCGATGCGTGCTTGCGTATCCCGGAGTCGGACAGTAAAAACCTGCGGGTCGAGTATCGCCTTGCGGGCGCTGATGCCAATCCGTATCTGGTATTGGCGGCGATTCTGGTGGGGCTCGAACACGGGCTGGAAGCGGGCAAGGAGCCGATCCTGCCCCTGAACGAAGACCGCAGCAGCGGCATCGCCTTCCCGCTGGACATGCTTGAGGCCGTGCGCGCCATGCAGCACCAGCCGCAGCTGCGTGAAGGGCTGGGCGGCGAATTTGTCGATGTGTACTGCGAGAACAAGCGCCAGGATCATCTGGCCTTTATGCAGGAAATCAGTGCCCGGGAATATCGCTGGTTTATGTAAAAACCCATACAAGAGTTTTTGATCGCAACAATGCCTACTCCTGACAGCAGGTTTTCAGGTGAGAGCTGCTATACCTAATGATCAAATCAGATGCTGGTCAGTCAGGGCGATGAAAAATACAACGTTGAATAGAGCTGCAACGGCTTTGCCGCTGTTGCTGTTCGTGCAGGTGGCACATGCTGATCAGCCTGCGGACTCACAATGGTTATTGCTGGCCAGCCCCTTTGTCTGGGCGCCCTCCATGAGCGGGCAGGCGGCGCTTGGCGGGGTCAATACCAAGGTTGATGTTCCGTTTGCGGATGTCTGGGAAAACCTGAGCACGGTATTTATGGGCAATCTGGAATTGACCAATCGCACACTGGGTTTTTATATCGACGGCGTCCACGCTAAAACCGATCAGTCCGAACGGGTGTACGGGCGCAAGGTGGGCCTGGCGATCACCCAGAGCACCCTGGCTGTCGGCACCTATTATCGGGCCTATGAGTATGAGTTGGGTGGCCAAACGATTTTTGGCGAGCCGCGCACCTGGCGTGTCGAACCTACGATCGGTGTGCGCTGGACCAAGCTGTCAACCAAGCTGGACATAGACTCGCTGGGGTTCAGCACCAAGAAAAAAACCGAGTGGACCGACCCGTTCGTGGGGCTGCGCATGCAGGCTGACCTGACCGACCGCTGGACCCTGTCCGGTGAAACCGACACCGGCGGGCTGGATACCTCCTCGAAGAAAACCTGGAACGCTCAAGGGTATCTGGGCTACCGCATGTACCTGGCCGATCACCCCACGATCATCCGCGTCGGCTATCGGGTTCTGGCGCAAAATTATCGCACCACCGACTTTACCGGCAACACGTTCAAGTACGACGTGACCCAGCGCGGCCCGGTACTGGGCCTGTCCATGCGCTTCTGACAAGTACCGAGGAGACAAGGGAATGCAACTGCTCAAACACACCCGCAATCTGACGCTGGCCCTGGCGGGCTTTATGCTGGCGCTGCCAGTGGCTACTGCCTGTACCCGCCTGGTGTATCTGGGGGACAACGACAGGGTGATTACGGCGCGTTCGATGGACTGGAAAACCGACGTGGCCACCAACCTGTGGATCTTCCCCCAGGGCATGCAGCGCACAGGTGAAGTAGGGCCGGGGTCGCTGAAGTGGACATCAAAGTACGGCAGCGTGATTGCCAGCGGCTATGACATTTCCACCACCGACGGCGTCAACGAAGCGGGTCTGTCGGCTAACCTGCTGTGGCTGGTCGAGTCCGAGTACCCGCCGGTCAATCAGGGTAAACCGGGGCTGAGCATTGCCGCCTGGGCCCAGTATGTACTGGACAATTTCAGCAGCGTTGCCGAAGCGGTGGCGGTGCTCAAGACTGAACCCTTTACCGTGGTTACCGCCAATGTGCCGGGTGAAAGTCGCCTGGCGACCTTGCATCTTTCAATGTCCGATGCATCGGGTGACAGCGCCATCATTGAGTTTATCGATGGCAAGCAGGTGATCCACCATGATCGCAGCTATCAGGTCATGACCAACTCCCCGGCGTTCGATGCCCAACTGGCCATGAACGCCTACTGGCAAGCCATCGGCGGGACGGTAATGCTACCGGGTACCAATCGCTCGGCGGACCGTTTTGCCCGGGCCTCGTTTTACGTCAATGCGGTGCCGAAAAACCAGGACTCGCGCTTGTCGCTGGCCAGTGTATTCAGCGTGATCCGCAACGTTTCAGTGCCGTATGGCATCACCACTCCCGGCGAGCCGAATATTTCCTCGACGCGCTGGCGCTCGGTAATCGACCACAAGCAGGGGCTGTACTTTTTCGAGTCGGCCATTACACCAAACACCTTCTGGGTGGACTTGAACAAGATCGATTTCACCAGGGCTACAGGCGCGGTCAAAAAACTGGATCTGGGCCCGGACCAAAGCACCATTTACTCCGGGGAGGTTTCAAGCCGCTTCAAAGCCACTCCGGCCTTCAAGTTTGAAGGCGCGTAAAAGCCCCAGCTGCTGTCGCCGGACAAGCAAGCGCGACGTGGGAGCGAGCCTGCTCGCGAAGGCTGTTCGCGAGCAGGCTCACTCCCACAAATTGCAGTTCCTCTGCAGCTACTGACAGGTTAAAGATTCCGCGCTTTTAAAACGTCTGCCCCATGGAGAACTGGAACACCTGTGTTTCTGCATCATCAGGTTTGCGGATGGGCAGCGCGAGGTTGACGCTCAGCGGGCCCATCGGGCTGTACCAGGTCACGCCCACCCCTACGGAACTGGCCATCTGGCTGAGGTCCACGCCGTCACAGCCGGTGGTGGTGCTCAGGTAGCATTTGTCCGAGTACACGCTGCCCACATCCCAGAACAGCGAGGTGCGCAGGGATTTGTTGTCCTTGATAAAGGGCATCGGGAACAGGTACTCGACCCCGCCGGTGATCATGATATTTCCGCCTAGCGCCTCGGTGTCGCGGTCGGAGTAGTACGCCTGCCCGGCGCTGCTATAGGTGCCGGTGGCCGGGGTGTTGCGCGGGCCCAGGGTGCCGCTTTCAAAACCGCGCACCGTGCCTTCACCGCCCGCAGTGTAGTTTTCATAGAATGGCAGGCCATCGGTGGAGCCATAGCCGTTGCCGTATCCCAGCTTGGTGTGAAAGCGCAGTGAGGTGGATGCACTGACGGGCAGGAAGGTCTGGCCGGTGTAGTCGATCTTGTAGAAGCTCAGGTCGCTGCCGGGCACCGTGACCATCAGGTTAAGGTTTTGCGCATAGCCGCGGGTAGCCAGGATGCCCTTGTTCAGGGTCGATTCCGACCAGCCCAGGTTGGCCTTGAAATTGGTAAATTCCTTGCCTTCGCGGTCGATAAAATCATAGATCTCGTCGGCACTGTAGGTGCCGGGCTCGATGCTGTCGTGCTGCGCGGTGAGGCCGAAACTGATCCGTGAGGTTTCATTGATCGGGTAGCCCAGGGTGGCACCGGCGCCATAACTGTTGATCGAGTAGTACGACACGCCATCGTCGTAGTAATCGTTGTAGTCGGTCTTGTTGTAGAACGCGTTGTAGCCAAGGCTGACGCCATCCTTGGTGAAGTACGGATCGGTAAAACCGATGTTGTACTTGCTCTGGTACTCGGAGCGGGTCAGGCCCAGGCTGGCGGAGTTGCCCGTGCCCAGAAAGTTGTTCTGGGTGATAGAACCACCAAGAATCAGACCGGCACTCTGGGCAAAGCCGACGCTGGCGGTGATCGAGCCGGAAGACTGCTCTTCAACGCTGTAATTGACGTCAACCTGATCGTCGACTCCCGCCACCGCCGGGGTCTCGACGTTGACTTCCTTGAAGTAACCCAGGCGCTCAAGCCGCGTTTTGGACTGGTCGATCAGGTAGGTCGAAGCCCAGCCGCCTTCCATCTGGCGCATTTCGCGGCGCAAGACCTGGTCTTCGGTCTTGGTATTGCCGCGAAAGTTGATGCGGTTGGCATAGGCGCGCTTGCCCGGGTCGACCACGAATTCGATATCTACCGTGTTGCCGTCCTTGCTCGGGACCGGCACCGCATTGACGTTGGCAAAGGTATAGCCCTCGTTGCCCAGGCGACGGGTGATCAGGTCCGAGGTGGAGGTCATCAGCTTGCGCGAAAATACCTGGCCCTTTTGTACCAGCAGCAAGGCGTGGATCTGATCTTCGGGTACTTTAAGGTCACCGCGCAACGTAATGTCGCGCACGGTGTATTTGGCGCCTTCGCTGATATTGACGGTAATGAAGACCTGCTTTTTGTCCGGGCTGATCGACACCTGGGTCGACACGATTTCCATATTGATATAGCCGCGGTCCATGTAGTACGAGCGCAAACGCTCCAGATCACCGGACAGCTTTTCCCGGGCATACTTGTCATCATTCTTGAAGAACGACAGCCAGTTGCTGGTCTTGAGGGTGAACTGATCGTCCAGCTCGGCCTGGTCGAAGACGGTATTGCCCACCACATTGATGTGCTTGATCGCGGCCACTTCGCCTTCGTCGATCCTGATCTTGAGGCCGACGCGGTTGCGCGGCTGGGCCACCACCTCGGCGTCCACCGCGGCCGAGTAACGCCCCTGGGCTACGTACTGACGCAGCAGCTCATTGCGTACACCTTCGAGCGTGGCGCGCTGGAACACTTCGCCTTCGGCCAGCCCCGATTGCTTGAGGCCTTTCATCAGGTCATCGGTGGAGATCGCCTTGTTGCCCTCGATGTCGATATTGGCAATGGACGGCCGCTCGACTACGGTGATCACCAGGACGTCGCCGTCGCGGCCCAGCTGGATATCTTGAAAGAATCCGGTCTTGAACAGTGCGCGTGTGGATTCCACCAGTTGCTGGTCATCGATCTGTTCGCCAACGTTCAAGGGCAGGGCACCGAACACGCTGCCGGCGGATACCCGCTGCAGGCCGTTGATGCGGATATCGGCAATCTTGAAGCCCTGGGCGTGGGCCAGTGAGGCATTGAGCAGCAGTGCAACCGAGCAGAGCAGGCGCGCAAAATTCATGTAGATCATTTATCCAGGACACATCGACAAACAGCACAAGCAGGCTGGTGGAGGTCCAGCATAAAAGCTCGGGGCGTATGGTGCGGTTAACCGAGTGTCAAGTTAGGTAAAGGTTGGCTGCAGGCAATGACGCTGCGGGCCGCAAGGACGATAATGGGCAGATCCCCCCTTCAAGAGTTCGCCATGATCCGTGTATTGCTCGTCGACGATGACCAGGAACTGACCGGTTTGCTCAGTGAGTATCTGGAGCGCGAAGGCTTTGAAGCGACTGCGGTGCATACCGGCGAAGAGGGCGAGGTGCAGGCTTTGTCCGGGCAATTCAGCATTGTGGTGCTGGATGTGATGCTGCCGCGACTGTCGGGGATCGAAGTGCTGCGGCGCATTCGCGCGCGCAGTCAGGTGCCGGTGGTGTTGCTCACTGCCCGTGGCGACAACATCGACCGCATCACCGGCCTGGAGCTGGGTGCCGATGACTATGTGCCCAAACCCAGCTCGCCGGGGGAGCTGGTGGCGCGTTTGCGCGCCATCATGCGCCGGGTGCAGCCGGCGGAGCTGGCCACCACCGAGGTGATCAAGACCGGCCCGCTGGTGTTGTGGCCCGGCAAACGCCAGGCGCTGTGGCAGGGGCGGGAGCTGGGAGTGACCAGCACCGAGTTCAGCCTGCTCGAAGAGCTGGCCCGCAGTGCCGGGCAAGTGGTGAGCAAGCAGGACTTGTCGCTCAATGCCCTGGGCTGCCCGTTGACCCGCTATGACCGGCGTATCGACGTCCATATCAGCAGCATCCGCCAGAAGCTCGGCCCGCGACCAGATGCCAAGGCGTGGATCCAGAGCGTGCGCGGGCTCGGCTATCTGTTGATCGCGGAATGATGAAACCCAGCCGGCTGTTCTGGAAACTGTTCCTGGCCTTCTGGCTGGCCACCAGCCTGACGTTTTTTGTCGGTATCGGCATTATCACCTTGAGCCGCCAGGGCCCTGGCAACCCGCATCTGGATACCATTCTTGAAAGCGAAGAACAGTTGCTGCGCCAGTTTGGTGTCGAGGCCGGCAAGCAGTTGCTGCAGGTATGGCACCACCCCGATGACGAGGCCATTGCGGTGTATGACAGTGGCGGCCGACTGCTGGCCGGGCTGCCGATCGTGAATCCGGCGTTTGAGCGTACGGTGATCAGCAAGGAAGGCCTCACGCTGTCGCTCAGGTCGACGCGGGTGCCCGGCAATGGCGGTGGTGGGGAGGGCGGACCGGGGCTGATGCCATTGCTTATCGGAACCGTGATGAGCGCGCTGTTCAGCAGCTTTATGGCGTTTTACCTGGCCTGGCCGTTGGCCTATTTGCGTCGGGCGATGAGCGATGTGGCCCAAGGGCGATTCGAAACCCGGGTAAAGCCGTTTATGGGCGCGCGGCGTGATGAAATTGTCGACCTGGCCGAAGACTGCGACCGTATGGCCAACCAACTCAAGCTGCTGGTTGATGCCCAGCAACACTTGTTGCATGACATCTCCCATGAATTGCGTTCGCCCCTGACACGCATGCAGGCCGCCATCGGGTTGTTGCATCAAAACCCGTCCCGCGCCGATATGGTCGAACGCATCGAGCGCGAATCGCAGCGCATGGACACCCTGATCGAAGCCCTGCTGACCCTGGCCCGGGTGCAAGGGCGGCCCGAGAGCATCGCACGCGAGCCGGTGGACATCATCGAGTTGCTGCACTTGATAGTCGAAGACGCGCAGTTCGAAGCGGGCATCAAGGGTTGTCGGGTGATCCTGGAAGGGTGCCCGTCCTTTGTCAGCCGGGTCAGTGGCGAGTTGTTGTATCGCTGCTTTGAGAACGTGATCCGCAATGCAGTGCGCCATACCCGTGCCGACAGCACGGTGCTGGTAATGGCTGAAGCCAGCCCGGCGGGCCACTGCCTGACAGTACGGATCAACGATCAGGGTCCGGGTGTTGAAGAATCGCGGTTGCAGCGGATTTTCGACCCGTTTGAGCGGGGTGTCAGTGAGACGGGTAGCGGTTTTGGCCTGGGTCTGGCGATTGCTTCAAGGGCGGTGGAAATGCACGGCGGCAGCATCAAGGCGAGCAACCTGCCGGGAGGCGGCTTGAGCGTGGCAATCACCTTGCCGCTGTAGATACTCTGTTGCAGGTCAAGCCCTATTGTGGGAGCGAGCCTGTTCGCGAACGACCTTCGCGAGCAGGCTCGCTCCCACAGTTGCAGTGTTCCTGTAGATACTACGGGATCGCCGGGGATCTTTACACGAAATTACATTGCCTTGACGGCCCTGTACGCCATGCCCCCGTAGACTTTACCGCTCAATATCGAGCGGAGTTGGGCATGTTTCTGGTGCATAAAAAAGGGTTCGTTGCCGGCAAGAAAATGGTTGATGGCCTGGTGCCTTATGACTTTTTTTGCGAGGACAATCCGGCCATCAATCTGTTTGTGTTTACCGGTGCCGGCGCGTTGGGCAAACCGGTAGAAGAGCAGACGCTATGGGGCTTTACCCGCCTTGAACGCTTTGAAGCGCTGAGCAGTACCCTGGTCGCCAACAAAAAGAACCAGGGCTGGTTTCAAAGCGTCAATGTGCTCACCGGGCCCGCACAGAACGGCACCCAGACAGTGAAGTTCCAGCGGGTGCTGAAGATCATCAAGCATGTCAGCGTCAACAATCGCGTAGCCAGCAAGGCGGGCTACGAGATCCTGACCGAAGAGGGCGACACCTACTTCACCCTCAGGCATGCAGCGGGGCATAGCGCCCAGACCGTGATTTACGCCGCCGATCAGTGACCCAGCGGATTGCGGCTGTGGCTGCCGTTGACCAGACGCTCGATACCCAGCGGGTTGGCGTTTTTCAGCGCATCCGGCAGCAGGCTGTCAGGGTAGTTCTGGTAGCACACCGGGCGCAGGAAACGGTCGATGGCCAGGGTGCCGACCGAGGTGCCACGGGCATCTGACGTCGCCGGGTAAGGCCCGCCATGCACCATCGCGTCACACACCTCGACACCGGTAGGGTAGCCATTGAGCAGCAGGCGCCCGGCCTTGTGCTCCAGCACGGGCACCACCTCGGCGAAGGCTTCAAGGTCGCCAGGTTCAGCAATCAGCGTAGCTGTCAGCTGCCCATGCAGGCTGTGCAGCGCTTGCAGCAACTGCGCCTTGTCCGCGATCTCGACCACCAGGGTGGTTGGCCCGAAGACTTCCTCCTGCAACACCTCGGCACCACCGATCAACAGGCTGGCACTGGCCTGGAACAACTGCGGGCTGGCCTGGTTGCCCTGTTGCGGCGCACCGGCAAGGTGGCGGATGCCATCGACCTGGGCCAGACGCTGGATGCCTTTGCTGTAACTGGCCAGGCCCCCGGCGTTGAGCAGTGTTTGCGCCGGTTGAGCACTGAAGAACTGGCCAAGCGCGGCGACAAAGGCGCTGAATTCGGGGGAGCGGATACCCAGTACCAGACCGGGACTGGTACAGAACTGCCCGGCGCCAAGCATCACCGAACTGCCCAGCTCCTGTGCGATCTGCTCGCCACGCTTGAGCAGTGCCTGGGGTAATACCAGCACCGGGTTGATGCTCGACATCTCAGCAAACACCGGGATTGGCTGGGGTCTGGCGGCGGCCATATCGCACAGGGCGCGACCACCGGACAACGAACCGGTAAAGCCGACGGCCTGAATCGCCGGGTGCTTGACCAGCGCTGCGCCCACACCCGCGCCGAAGATCATATTGAATACACCGGCGGGCATGTCGGTGCGCTCGGCAGCGCGAACTATGGCCAGGGCAACTTGTTCAGCAGTTGCCATATGCCCGCTGTGTGCCTTGAACACCACCGGGCAACCTGCGGCCAGTGCCGAAGCGGTATCACCGCCAGCGGTGGAGAACGCCAGCGGGAAGTTGCTGGCGCCAAACACGGCCACCGGGCCCACGCCGATGCGGCATTGACGCAGATCTGCGCGCGGCAGGGGCTGACGGTCCGGTAGCGCCTGATCGATGCGTGCGCCATAAAAATCGCCGCGCCGCAGTACGTTGGCGAACAGACGCATCTGCCCGCTGGTGCGTCCCCGCTCGCCCTGGATCCGGGCGGCAGGCAGGGCGGTTTCGCGACAGACGATGGCAACAAAGTCGTCACCCAGCGCGTCTATTTCTTCGGCGATAGCTTCCAGAAACTCGGCCCGGCGTGTGGCCGGCAAACTGCGAAAGGCCGGGAAGGCGGTATTGGCCGCGCTGACAGCGGCATCCACTTCGGTTTCGGTGGCCTGCACAAACGCGTATGGCAATGCCTCGCCAGTACTGGCATCCACGCTGTACAGGTGAACGGTGCCGGCGCCGCTGCGCTGACCGCCAATAAAGTTCTGGCCGGTGATGGGGAACATAGGGATTTCCTTTAGGTGGGAAGGCAGAGACGCGCTGTTGCGAGACGAATCATGTCGCCGCTGACGAGCGCAGCGAGGCTGCGGCAAGGCCCGAAGGGCCTTGAACAGGCAGGGGCCGCTAGCAGCCTCGCTGCGCTCGTCAGCGGCTACAGGGGATTGCCACCCAAGTACAGGCAGTGGCAGCGTTTTCGCCGCCTGTTGTCGTTATAAGTTGCACCGCAGTTATCCCGATAGCGAGCCATAAGGGCTCTTTCAGGCGACCACTGTAGGTTTTGTCGGGGGCACTGCCCAATGACGAATATTGATTGGCCGATAACCAGCGCTCATCCCTCAGGCGCGCGCGGCATCCCAAGTGCTCATCACCTGGGTGATCGCAGCGTCCAGTACGGCATGGGCTACACCATCCCGGGCCAGGGTGGTCAGGCCCAGCAGAAAACTCTCGAACACCGTGGCCAGCGCTCGCGGATCAGTCTGGGCGGCAAGCTCACCCTCGCGGATGGCGCGCTCGACACAAGCCATAAACCCGGCCCGGTTACGCGCCCTCGCTTCGGCCAGAGGGGCGCTTATCGCCACCGCTTGAGCTGAACTGGCACTCATCAGCCCCAGAGCGACCAGACAACCCCGTGGGTGACCCGGCTCACATTGCATTTTGGCGGAGCTGCGCAACGTTCGCTCGATCGCTTCGCGTGGGGGCAGGTGAGTGTCGAACAGGCTTTCGGTGACCCTGCCATGGCTGTTCAGGTAGCGCGTCATGACCTCTTTGAACAGCGCCTCCTTGGAGCCGAAAGCCGCGTAAAAGCTGGGCGCGGAAATGCCTGAGCCCATATTGGCCTTGAGCTGGCTCAGCGATGTCGAGTCATAACCGTGCTCCCAGAACAGGTGCATGGCCTGGGTGATTGCCGCGTCCCGATCAAATGTACGCGGGCGTCCCATCTGTGCCATTTGAGTCTCCTTCGTAGCGAGATATAAATACTAGTCGATACAAAAGTCATTGACCAATATTTCCCGTCGCCCTACATTTGTACCTATCGATACATAACTAGCAGGAGCAGGGCATCCATGGGCAAAGAGCAAAACACCACTGAGCGATTACCCATGGGCGCGCTGCTGGCGCTGGCCATGACCGGTTTTATTTGCATTGTTACCGAGACCTTACCCGCAGGCCTGTTGCCGCAAATCAGCAGCGGCCTGCAAGTGTCATCGGCGCTGGCGGGGCAGATGGTTACGGTCTACGCGCTGGGCTCCCTGCTGGCGGCGATCCCGTTGACCATCGCGACCCAGGGCTGGCGGCGTCGCAACGTACTGCTGCTGACGATTGTCGGGTTTCTGCTGTTCAATTCGATTACCGCGTGGTCGTCTCAGTACGGCGTGACCCTGATTGCACGTTTTTTTGCCGGCGCATCAGCCGGGTTGGCCTGGAGCCTGCTGGCAGGTTATGCGCGGCGCATGGTTGCCCCGCAGTTGCAGGGCCGGGCCATGGCGGTGGCGATGGTGGGCACGCCGATTGCCCTGTCACTGGGTGTGCCATTGGGCACCTGGCTGGGTGCGCTGGTAGGGTGGCGTACGGCATTTGGCCTGATGTCGGCCTTGACCCTGGTGCTGATGGCCTGGGTAGTGCTCAAGGTGCCTGATTACCCAGGGCAGTCTGCTTCGCAACGTATCGGCTTGCGACAGGTGCTGCTGACACCGGGAGTGCGCTCCGTGCTTGCCGTGGTACTGACCTGGATGCTGGCGCACAACATGCTCTACACCTATATCGCGCCTTTCGTGGCATCGGCGGGCCTTGCCGATAAGGTCGATATTGTGTTGCTGGTCTTCGGATTGGCGGCGCTGCTGGGAATCTGGCTGACCGGGCGACTGGTAGACCGGCATCTGCGCAAGGCAGTCATGGCTTGCCTGGCGACATTTGCTGCGATTTCGCTGCTGTTCGGTTTCTTCTCGCAGTCGGTGGCTGTCGTATATGCAGGGATTTTTGTTTGGGGGTTGTCCTTCGGCGGTGCCGCCACCCTGCTGCAAACCGCTCTGGCCGATGCGGCAGGCGAGGGCGCCGATGTTGCGTTGTCGATGAACGTGGTGGTGTGGAACAGCGCCATTGCCGCGGGGGCATTGACCGGTGGCATATTGCTCGATCAATTCGGGGTGAACGTCTTCCCCTGGGTGTTGCTGGTGTTGTTGCTGGTCGGGCTGGGGATCGTGTTCAGTGCCCGTGCCCATGGTTTCCCGCAAGGGCACCGGCAGGCGGGGGCGGCGGTTGTCGGTCATTAGGCCGATAGCCGTGTTGGTCAGGCAGCGACTACCAATCGTGCCCGGTTTCCAACGCGTTATCAGCTGACCTGGCCACCACCTTCAAGTACATCATCTTCGGTATTCAGGGCCGTGATTACGGCGATGCGCAACCCTTCCACCTGGGTGGCCAGTGCCATGGACGGGCCACCAGCCACCACCGCCTGTTGCGGCAGAGGCGGGACGTGGATAAAACCACCGCGTACGCCGGTCCCGGCCAATGCATGCTGTAGGCAATAGAACACCTGATTGCAGACAAAGGTGCCCGCCGTATGGGAAACCGACGCGGGAATCCCGCCGGCCCTGATCGCCCGCACCATTGCCTTGAGCGGCAAGGTACTGAAATACGCCGCTGGCCCTTGCGCCACCACGGGTGTATCGATCGGCTGATAGCCAAGGTTGTCAGGGATGCGGGCGTCGTTGATATTGATCGCTACCCGCTCGATGCAGATGTCCGTGCGACCGGGGCCAAGCCCGACGGCGATCACCAGCGTCGGGGTGAACTCCTGCAGAAGTTGGCTCAGTCGCTCGGGCGCTCCGGCGAACGTACAGGGCAACTGACGGGCGATGATCTGCGTATCGCCCTGCAAGGTGCCGTCCAGAAGGCGTACGGCCTCCCAGGACGGGTTGACGGTGTCTTGGTCGAACGGTTCGAAACCGGTCAGCAGTACAGTGCGCATGCTGTTCTCACATCAGTACGTAAAGAAGCACGATATTGACCACCAGCATCATCAGAGCGGTGGGCATTTGAGCCTTGATCACGGCGTATTTGTCCGGCAGCTCCAGCAGGGCCACGGGCACGATATTGAAGTTGGCTGCCATTGGCGTCATCAGCGTGCCGCAGTAGCCGGAAAACATGCCGATTGCCGCCATGACAGCCGGGTTGGCATCGTAGATGCCGACCAGTACCGGCACGCCGACCCCGCCGGTCATGACCGGGAATGCAGCAAAACCGTTGCCCATGATGACCGTGAACAGCGCCATGCCCAGCACGTAGACCATCACCGCTACCAGGCGATAGTCCATGTTGATGTAGGCGGTGGTGACATGAGCAACGGCGGTACCGACCCCGGCGTCATTGAACAGCAGGCCAAGCATGGCCAGCATTTGCGGCAGCACCATGGTCCAGCCCAGGGCTTCGGTCAGGCGGCGCGATTCACGCAGGCCTTGCAGCGGCGTATCACGGGTCAGGATGCATGCCAGAACCAGGGCCACCATGCAGCCGATACCCAGGGACACGAAGGTGGTGTTTTTCGGGTCAAGCAGCGGTACGCCACCGATCTGGGTGTTTTTCAGCAGGATCGAACCGATCACGGTCACCAGCGGAATCGACAGGGCCGGGATAAACAGCTTGTGCCCCAGACGGCCAGCACTGGCCCGTGCAGCCTTGACATGCAACTCGGCGTGGGTGCCTCGGCCAACACCGCCAATGCCGGCAATGCCGGCCATGACCAGCACGCCAATACCTACCACGAACGGCGAAAGGCGATCGCCAATCAGGAACACCATGGCGAACAACGCCCAGAACAGGCCACTGGTCCAGCGTTTGGGGTGGGTGCGGTCTGTCAGGATCATGCCCGCGGTGATCAGCAGCAGCACTCCCGCCAGCCAGTAGAAGTACTCAATAGAAATAATCATCGTGCCAGCTCCTGAGCTGCGTCAACTTCTTCCCGGGCAACTTCGGCCATGCTGCGCTCCAGCATCAGGTCAAAGCGATACAGGCGCAGGGCATGCACGATAAAGGCGCAAATCGCCGTCGGAATTCCCCAGAAAGCGATGTGCAGCGGCTCGACATCAAGCCCCGAACCCAGCAGGAAGGTGTGCATCAGCGCGATTGCGCCGAAGGCCACAAACACGTCTTCACCAAAAAACAAACCGATGTTGTCGGTGGCGGCACACATGGCCAGGACTTTCTGCCGCACAGGAGCAGGCAGCTTGCCGTACTTGTTCTCGGCTGCGCCCTCGGCCATCGGGGCCAGCAGCGGGCGGACCATTTGCGGATGCCCGCCCAGACTGGTAAGGCCTACAGCAGCGGTGGTCTCACGCACGAACAGGTACATAATCAGCAACCGGCCGACCGTTGCGCGCTGGAAGCTGGCGATCCAGTTTTGCGCGTGCAGGCGCAGGCCGTGACGCTCCAGCAGGCCGATCACGGCCAGGGGCAGCAGCAGAATCAATTGCAGGGCGCGGGTTTGCAGGAAGCCTTCGCCCATTTCACTGATGATTTTTTCCAGCGGGAAGTTGGCAGCAAGGCCGGTGACGATAGCCGCCGCGCTGACCACCAACAGTGGGTTAAAGCGCAGCACAAAGCCGATGATGATGACGAACACGCCAATCAAGGGCCAAAGGTTTACGACGGTTTGCATGAGGGGGCAATCCCTTTAGCTGATTGCCGCAGCACCAGGGCAGGCTGGTGAGGGCAAGTCGAAAGCGGTCAGGCACACTTTCGAAAAATCGGTACGCTGCCGGACTCAGCGTGTTTTTTTATTGTTGAGACCCTATGGGCCTCATTGCCCGATATGGTTGGTGGCTTTGGGTTGTGCGTCCAGTCAATAAAAGTTGTCACCCCCGAACAGAAAAGTTTTATCAATCACCGACTTAAGCCGACTGGCCTGTCCCTGCGGCAAGGGTTTACAGTGCTGCCCTGGTTTTGATTGGGTGGGGCGTCCTGTATGAACATGCGATTTCTTCTGACATTCGTCTGGGTAGCGCGCCTTGGCAGTTTTCGGCTGACCGCCGAAAAGTTATCCAGTACCCAGGCAGCGATTTCGAGCCGTATTTCAGTCCTCGAAACCGAGCTTGGCGTGCAGTTGTTCCAGCGCGATTCCCGTGGCGTCAACCTCACCCGTGAAGGCCATCAGGTGCTGGGTTACGCCGAAGAAATGCTGGCCACCCAGCAACGCCTTCTGCAATCGCTGGGGCAGGCGGACAGGTTTGCCGGGCGCCTGCGCATCGGCGTGATGGACACGGTTATCCATAGCTGGCTGAGCGATCTGATCAGTGCGCTGAGCCGCGATTACCCCCAGGTAGAGGTTGAACTGACCGCCGATACGGCGCTGAACCTTAATGAACAATTGCTTAAAGGTCAGCTGGATCTGATTTTTCAGACGGATTTATTGCGTGCCGACGGCGTGCGCAATGTACAACTGGCCAGTTACCCGTTGAGTTGGATTGTGGCCAGGGACGCAGCCCTGAACCGCAGCTACCGTGACCTGGCGGATCTTTGCGAGGAGCGCTTGCTGACCTTTTCACGCTTGTCGCGGCCGCATCAGGACATGCTCAATTTTCTGCACCAGCACGATATTGCCGCGCCACGCATCAGTTGCATCAACTCGGTGGCGGCGATTATCAAACTGGTGGCGGACGGCTTTGGCATCGGTGCCCTGCCGCCGGTACTGGTCAGTCGCGAATTGCAGAGCGGGGCCATGATTGCGTTGCCGATCGAGACTGCACCGGGCTTTGCGGTATACGCCAGTTGGCGCACGGGGGCGGGGCTGGAGCTGAATGAGGCGGTGGTCAACCTGAGTCAGGCGGTTGTTGCCGAGTACCAACACAGCGTTGAGCCTGGGCATTTTGTGCTGCCGGGCATCTGATCCGTATTTTTTCGCGTTATCTGCACCTGTTATGTGTGCAGTTTGCGGCGCAAAATTTCCTCCAACCTTCCGAGACAGACGAGGACGCGACTACACAGCAGCACGTGTGTGTGGTCGGCAGCTGTTCTGCGCCTGTTTTATGACGAACGACTGACGGGGAAACATCATGAACAAGATGGCTTGGTTTTTGGGCGGTTTTTTGGTGCTGACCATCGGCATCGGTATTTTGGCGACAATTCCGCCGGGTTGATATTTCATCCTGTCCTCCACACGGCTTGTAGCAGCTGACGAACGCAGCCTCGTTCCTCGGCAGCTGCTAGGGGGCGTTCTCATTTGAATCGAGCAGGTTAAATCCGTAACCTTCAGTGGATTTGGAGCAGCGGATGAGTCGCC
>NZ_WIWL01000186.1:0-49531 GCF_009600105.1 Pseudomonas sp. FSL R10-0056 | reverse complement strand
GCCAGAATCAGCGGGTGTTTGGCCTGGGCCAGAAGCTGGCCCATCTGTTCAATGGCAGCAGGCGCGGCGCCGGGGCGGGCAATGCTCACCGGTTGGCTGGCGAGCAGGGCGTCGGCATTCTCCACCAGCACGTCCAGAGGTATTTCAATATGCACCGGCCGCGGTCGGCCGGCCTGAAACAGGGCAAAGGCCCGGGCCAGTACGCCTGGTAGTTCCGTCGCCGACATCAGCGTATGGGAAAACGCCGCCACCCCGGCCACCAGCGCGCTCTGGTTCGGTAGCTCGTGCAGCTTGCCGCGCCCGCCGCCCAGTTGGCTGCGCGACTGCACACTGGAAATCACCAGCATCGGGATCGAGTCGCCATAGGCCTGGCCCATTGCGGTGGTGATATTGGTCATTCCCGGCCCGGTGATGATAAAACACACCCCCGGTTTGCCGCTGGTGCGGGCATAGCCGTCGGCCATAAAGCCAGCACCCTGCTCATGACGCGGGGTGATGTGGTTGATCGTCGAACCGGCCAGCCCTCGATACAGCTCAACGGTATGCACTCCCGGAATGCCGAACACCTGTTCGACCCCGTACGCCTCCAGCAACTTGACCAATACTTCGCCGCACGTCGCCATGTGTCCTGTTCCTTTTTTGTTCTGGAAAAGACCATTGAAACGGCCGGCTGTGGTACGCACAACGCAAACGTGCTCATACTAGCCATGTCCTGGACTCATGGCTGACCATTGATGAAACGCCTTCCACCACTTCCTGCGCTGCATACGTTTTTGATCACGGCCCAGTGCTGCAACTTCACCCGTGCCGGCGAACAGTTGCATATCACCCAAGGGGCGGTGAGCCGACAAATTGCCGGGCTGGAAGAGCATCTGGGTTACCCGCTGTTCCACCGCCAGGCCCGTGGCCTGAGCCTGACCGAGCAGGGCCAGGCGCTGTACCCGCGTATCGAACAGGTATTCGACCTGATTGGCGAGGCCGTGGAGTACGCCAGCATTCGCCGTACCCCGCTGCAGATCAAGGCACCCACCTGCATGCTGCGCTGGCTGCTACCCAAATTGCTGCATTGGCAAACATTGCGCCCGGATGTGCCGGTGGAACTGACCAGTAGTGTGCAGCACGGGGTGGATTTTCGCCGTGAGGCGTTTGATGCGGCAGTGGTGTACAGCCCGCAGCCAGGGCCCAAGCGACAGGGCAGGCACCTGTTTGACGAACAACTGACCCCGGTGTGTGCCCCGCAGCTGCTGGAGGGTCGCGATGCCATCAACCAGCTGGGCGATCTGACGCAGCACACCCTGCTACATCCCAGCCGAGACCAGCAGGACTGGACCCAGTGGCTGAATGCGGCGGGGGGCGATGTGTCGGCGATCCGCAAGAGCCAGTACTTCGACACCCTGGACCTGGCCATGACCGTTGCCGCCCAGGGCAACGGTGTTGCGATAGGCGACTGGTCATTGATTGGCGACGACCTCAAGGCAGGCCGACTGGCCATGCCTTTCGATTTCAAAGTGCGTACCGGCGCCGCCTACCTGCTGGTGTGCTCACCACGCCACGAGGCGTCTGCGCCGTTGCGCGAGTTGCTGGACTGGCTGGTGGAGCAGACGCGCTGCACGGATTAACCCTGTATCGATACAGCCCATTCTCCTGGTGCGGAAAAAATCGCTGTAACAGTTTAAAGGGGGTATTTCTTGAGTAAATGGGGTAAAAACAGTCAATAAAGCCCCATTTAATCCTTTGGATTACCCTATTTAAGGACGTTTATGCACTCGCTCACCGTCGAACATCTGACCTAACTTCGCTTTGACGGCCTGCAGCTTTCAACCCTGAGGGCGCTGGGCGAGTACAGGGGCAAGCAAAAGCTGTTTGTCGCCCAATCGGCAGAAGCGCTCGCAGATCTCAAGCAGCAGGCAGTAATTGAGTCCGCAGAATCATCCAGCCGTCTGGAGGGCGTAATCGTTTCGCCCGCCGCCTGAAATCCTTGATGATCAAAAATGCCCAGCCTAAAAGTCGCTCCGAGCAGGAAGTTGCCGGCTATCGGGATGCGCTGTCGCTGATACACGAAGCCTGCGATGCCATGCCTTTCTCGGAAGGCACGGTACGCCAGTTACATACGATTCTTTATCGATACTTGCCACAAGAGGGAGGCAGCTGGAAATCAACCAACAACGACATCATCGAGCGTCATCCTGATGGCAGTCTCAGGGTGAGATTCACACCCACTCCCGCTCATCTGACGCCGATGGCCATGAGTGATCTGCTAAGCCGCTATTACAGCGCAAATCAGCAAAAACTTGCCGATCCACTGGTTTTGGTTCCGTTGTGTGTTTTGGACTTTTTGTGTATCCACCCCTTTGCAGATGGCAACGGTCGCGTTGCACGCCTGCTGACTCTCTTGCTGCTCTATCAGTTTGATTACGTCGTAGGCCGTTTCATCAGCCTTGAGCGGATTTTTGAAGACAGCAAGGAGAGCTATTACGAAACCCTGGAGGCCAGCTCTGTTAATTGGCATTTAGGCACTCACGATGCAGGGCCTTGGCTCAATTACTTTTGGGGCGCGCTGATCAAAGCCTATAAAGAGTTTGAAGCGCGGGTTGGAACCATCGAGAAAAAGTACGGTAACAAGAGCAGCCGCGTTCGCATAGCCGTACTGAACCGTTCACTGCCTTTTTCAATCAGCGAGATTGAGCAGGCATGCCCCGGTACGAGCCGAGACACGGTGCGCCTGGTGTTACGCGCTTTGAAATCCGAAGGTTTGATTGAGTCCACCGGCAAGGGGCGAAGCGCGAAATGGCGCAATCGCCCCGTACCCTGAAACTTAATACCCCACCGTAAAGCGCTGGCGGGAATGCTTGGGCTGTTCGACCTCATCGAGCATGGCGATGGCAAAGTCGGCGAAGCTGATCCAGCTTTTGCCTTCGCTGTTGATCAGCAGGCGGTCGGTGCCCAGACGGAACTTGCCCGTGCGTTCGCCTTCGACAAATTCGGCCGAGGGTGACAGGAAGCTCCAGTCCAGGTCTTTTTCGGCGCGCAAGGTGTCGAGGTAGACGCCGCCCGCCGTGGCTTCAGGCCGGTATTCGTCGGGGAAGCCCGGGCTGTCGATGACTTTGGTGTCACCCGGCAGCAACAGTGAGCCTGCACCGCCCACAAACAGCAGGCGTTTGACCCCGGCTTTTTTTACCGGCTCGATAATGGCCGAGGCCGGCAGGGTCGAGAAATGCGCGGCGCTGAGCACCACATCATGGCCAGCAACGGCGTCCTGCAAGGCCTGGGCGTTGTTGACATCGACATCCTTGACCACCACTCCCGTACGCTCACCCAGTTTTTTCGAGGCATTGCGGGCAATGGCCGTGACGCTGTGACCACGACGCAGGGCTTCTTCCAGCAGTTGGCTGCCGGCACGACCGGTAGCCCCGATGATTGCGATTTTGCTCATGATATTCTCCAGTGAGTAGGTAGTAGCGTTCACCACTTCATTTCGCCTTTGGCCACCTTGGCACTCAGTTCCAGCGAAGATTCTTCGCCCAGGTCCGGGTAGCGTTTTTTCATGGCCGCTATCAATTCGCCCGAGTTGCGGGCCTTGAGCGCCTCTTCGTCAAACGCCTTGATGTAGTCGCGGGTGAAGTACACCGCTTTCAACGAGCGGTCGCTGTCACCCAGGTAATGGCCCGGTACCACGATTTTCGGTTGCAGGCTGTCGATACGTTTAAGGGTGGCCAGCCATTGCTTGTGCGATTGCGGTGTCTGGGTGTCGGCCATCCATACGTGCAGGTTGTCGGCCACTACCACTCCGCCCACCACCGCCTTGATGGAAGGGATCCACACAAAGGTGCGGTCCGGTTGACGTCCGCTCAGGCCGACGATATCCAGTTCACGCCCTTCAAGGTCCAGGGTGTTGCCCTTGAGCACCTGCGGCACGATCAACTGTTGCGGCATATCGGCCCCCATCTGCGGGCCCCAGAACGCCAGCTTGGCGTCTTTGGTCTGGTTGATATGCTCAACCACCGGCCCCGGGGCCACCACCTTGGCGTCAGGGAACGCCTGGGTCAGGGTCTCCAGGCCGAAGTAGTAGTCCGGGTCGCCGTGGCTGATATAGATGGTGGTCAGGTGTTTGCCGCTGGCGCGAATCTTGTCGACCACCTGGCGGGCCTGGGCCTTGCCAAACTGGGCATCGACCAGGATGGCGTCCTTGTCACCACTGATCAGCACCGAAGAAACCGGGAAAATCGCCGCTGCACCGGGGTTGTACACGTCAAGGGTCAAAGGCGCCGGGGCCGCCGCCGCATGGGCTGCAAAACCCAGCATTGCAGCGCTGAGGGCAAAACGGCGAAGGGTGGAAAATCCGTTCATGGGTGATTCCTGAATCAGTGGCCAGGGTTGGCGATGGACAGAGCTTAGTTGCCCGATCGCGAACTAAAAATGCGATGCTTGAACATAGTTTGTTTCAGATATCGGGCAGATCATGGATCGTCTTATTGCAATGCGGGTGTTTGTCACCGTCGTCGACCTCGGTAGCCAGTCTGCGGCAGCCGACCACCTGGATCTGTCGCGCCCCGTGGTGTCGCGTTACCTGGCCGAACTGGAAGAGTGGGTGGGCGCACGCCTGATGCACCGCACCACGCGCAAGCTGAGTCTGACGGCAGCGGGCAATGAAACCCTGCCGCGCTGCCGGCAGTTGCTGGAACTGGCCGACGACATGCAGGCCGCGGTGGAGGTGCCCAGTGATGCGCCGCGGGGGCTGTTGCGGATCAGCGTCAGCACCTCGTTCGGCCAGGCGCAATTGGCGGCGGCAGTCACCGACTACGTACGGCTTTACCCCCAGGTCAGCATCGACCTGCAGATGCTCGATCGTACCGTGAACCTGGTGGATGAACGCATCGACCTGGCAATTCGTACCAGCAATGACCTGGATCCGAGCCTGATTGCCCGCAAGCTGACCGTTTGTCGCTCGGTGCTGTGCGCATCCCCGGCCTATTTACGCCAACACTCGGCGCCGCAGCAGGTCGATGACCTTAGTGGGCACAACTGCCTGACCCATTCCTACTACGGCAAGAGCATGTGGCATTTCACCTGCGAGGGTGAGGAGGTGTCGGTACCGGTGCAGGGCAATATCAGCGCCAATGAAGCCAGCACCCTGTTGAGTGCCACACTGGCTGGCGCGGGAATTTCGCTGCTGCCCAGCTATCAGGCCGGGGTGTTTGTACAGCGCGGTGAGCTGGTGCGCCTGTTGCCCGAAGCAGAACCGCGCCTGATGAACATCTACGCGGTGTACGCCTCACGTAAACATATGCCGGCCACGCTGCGCAGCATGCTCGACTTCCTCGCCGAGCGCTTTACCGACGAACCGGTGTGGGATAAATATCTATAGATACGCTGTTGCAGATCAAGCCCTATTGTGGGAGCGAGCCTGCTCGCTCCCACAAGTGCAGTTTTCCCTCGCTGCAGCGGCTACAGGAATCACATGTCTAGTCCATTTGAAGGATGAAATCGGGCACGACCACTCGTACAACTGGCATGGCAAGAACCTGTGTCTGAACTAGCCTCAAAGCTGTGACGTCAAGGGAGCCAATGCCATGACTACCAAAACAAAAACAACATGTATGACTGTTTTTATCGTTTTCGCTGCCGCTGTCCTGTTTGCTAGCGCTTGCTACCGCGCCGAGCAAACCCGCCAGGCAGCCGGATTGATCGCCAGTTGCAATGGCGCGCACTGCAATGCCATGTTCAGCGCTCTGAGGTAGGATGCCCCGGAGTGTCAGGGCGGGCTGATTATGTCAGTCCGCCCGGTTCGAAAAGTACTGGGTGATGTCCCACTCAGGCGTCGGAAAAACCGCGCAAAGTACGCCGGATCTGCAAAACCCAGGCTATCAGCCACTTCGCTGATGGTCATCGGTGTATAAATCAAATGACGCTTGGCCTCCAATAACAACCGCTGGTGAATGATCTGCAACGCCGACTGTCCCGCCAGCTCGCGGCAGATGCTGTTCAAGTGCGCCACTGAAATCCCCACCTGATGTGCCAACTGCTCAACACTGGGCTGCTGGCGAAACTGCGCCTCGACCCGTTGATTGAACAGGCCCAGATACTCGTGCCCCCGTGGTAGCAACTGTCGCGCCTCACGCCGCTGGAGCACCTGGCGTGCCACCCACACCAACAGCACGCTGACCAGCGACTGCAGCAGCATTTCGCGGGCAGGGCGTACGCTGTCGTATTCGCTTTGCAGCTCACTGAACAGGTTGTTGAGGTAATCACTGTCCTTGCCTGCGGGGTAACTGGCGACCCGCTGCAACAGACTGATGTTGTCGCCCAGCTGGGCTTGCAACTGCGCCACCAACGGCGCGGCCAGGGTCAGGACAAAGCCTTCTACGTTGGGCGAAAACTCAAACCCGTGTACGCACAAAGGCGGGATAACCTGAACCGCCGATTGCTCCAGGATATGGCGCTGCCCCTCGACCTCAACCTGCGCCCGACCCTGGTGGACATAGAGCAACTGGCACAGGTCGGCGTGCCTGTGCGGGCGGATCTCCCAATCGTGGACGCGGCTGCGCAGCGATATGGTTTCGCAGTGCAGCAGATCGGGGCCGAGCCGGTCTTGCTGCTCGCCATAAAGCTTGAACACCGGGACTGAAGGAATCATTGGCGTCGTACCTGTTGTTGTATCGTCGGCCGATAATCGCACTGATTGGCGAAAAGTACCGGTAATCCCAGGGTTAACACCTTCAATTGCTGCTCTCGCAAGCGAAAAATACAGGCACTAACCTATAAGAATCTACTCACCCCTTGGGGTCGAGTCTGCGAGAGACAACAATAATGAGAACTCAAGTCGCTATTATCGGTGCCGGTCCTTCAGGGCTGCTGCTTGGCCAACTGCTGCACAACGCCGGGATTGATAACGTCATCATCGAGCGCCAGACCGGCGAATATGTCCTCGGGCGGATTCGCGCCGGGGTGCTGGAGCAGGGCATGGTCGACCTGTTGCGCCAGGCCGGTGTCAGCCAGCGCATGGACGCCGAAGGGTTGGTGCATGCGGGCTTTGAGCTGGCGCTGGATGATCGCCAGGTGCATATCGACCTCAAGGGCCTGACCGGCGGCAAGACCGTGATGGTCTATGGCCAGACCGAAGTCACCCGCGACCTGATGGACGCTCGCGAGGCCGTCGGCGCACAAACCCATTACAGCGCCAGCAACGTCCAGCCCCACGATATGAAAACCGATACACCTTATGTCACCTTCGATAAAGAGGGCGAAAGCTGGCGCCTGGACTGCGATTACATTGCGGGCTGCGATGGTTTTCACGGGGTGGCGCGCCAGTCGATTCCGAGTGATGTACTGAAAATTTTCGAACGGGTGTATCCCTTCGGCTGGCTCGGTGTATTGGCCGACACTCCACCGGTCAATGACGAACTGGTGTATGCCCGCCACGAGCGCGGTTTTGCCCTGTGCAGTCAGCGCTCGGCCAGCCGTAGCCGTTATTACCTGCAGGTTCCTGCTGGGGAGAAGGTCGAGGACTGGTCCGACCAGCGCTTCTGGGACGAGCTGAAAACCCGCCTGCCCACGGCTCTGGCCGAACGCCTGGTGACCGGGCCTTCCCTCGAGAAAAGTATCGCGCCGCTACGCAGTTTTGTCGTTGAGCCGATGCAGTACGGGCGCCTGTTTCTGCTGGGGGATGCCGCTCATATCGTGCCGCCGACCGGGGCCAAGGGTTTGAACCTGGCGGCCAGCGATGTCAGCACCCTGTTCACTATGTTGTGCAAGGTCTACACCGAGGGCCGCACCGACTTGCTGGAGCGCTATTCCGAGGTGTGCCTGCGGCGTATCTGGAAGGCCGAGCGCTTCTCGTGGTGGATGACCTCGATGTTGCACCGTTTTCCGGACAGCGACGGCTTCAGCCAGCGCATTACTGACAGCGAGCTGGCGTATTTCGTCGACTCCGAGGCAGGCCGCACCACCATTGCAGAAAATTACGTCGGGCTCCCTTACGAAGCTATCGAATAGGATCCTATCGAGTACACTGAGGGCCATCCGATACAAGCTTCGCCTACAGGTGTTCACGTGACCAGTCTGAACCAGCCTCCCCAGGCCAAACCGGCCATTCGCAGCATTTTGATTGCCCTGATGCTGGCGATTTTTCTGGGGGCGCTGGATCAGACCATCGTCGCCGTCTCCATGCCCGCCATTTCCGCCCAGTTCAAGGATGTCAGCCAGCTGGCGTGGGTGATTTCCGGCTATATGGTGGCCATGACCGTGGCGGTGCCGATCTACGGCAAGCTCGGTGACCTGTACGGGCGCCGCCGCCTGATGCTGTTCGGCATGGGCCTGTTTACCCTGGCTTCGCTGTTTTGCGGGCTGGCACAGAACATGGAGCAGTTGGTGCTGGCGCGGATCATTCAGGGCATTGGCGCCGGCGGGATGATTTCTGTCAGCCAGGCGATCATCGGCGATATCGTCCCGCCCCGTGAACGCGGCCGCTACCAGGGGTACTTCAGCAGCATGTATGCCCTGGCCAGCGTTGCCGGGCCGGTGCTGGGCGGTTATATGACCGAGTACCTGTCATGGCGCTGGGTATTCCTGATCAACCTGCCGCTGGGGCTGGCGGCCTGGTGGATCTCCCACCGTACCCTGGTCGGCCTGCCGGTGCCGCAGCGCAAACCCGTGATTGACTACCTGGGCACTATGTTGATGATCCTGGGCCTGACTTCACTGCTGCTGAGCATCACCTTTATCGGTCAGGGCCAAAGCTGGCATGACCAACAGGTCGCAGGCTTTCTGGTGGTGGCGCTGATCGCCCTGGCGCTGTTTGTCTGGCATGAACGGCGCACGCCAGAGCCGTTGCTGCCCATGCACCTGTTTGCCAACCGCCATGCGGTGCTGTGCTGGTGCACGGTATTTTTCACCAGTTTTCAGGCTATTTCGCTGATTGTGTTGATGCCGCTGCGCTATCAGAGCATCACTGGCGCCGGTGCCGACGGCGCGGCCCTGCACCTGTTGCCGCTGGCCATCGGGTTGCCGATGGGGGCTTATTTTGCCGGTCGCATGACTTCGGTAACCGGGCGCTACAAACCGATGATCTTGAGCGGGGCGGCGCTGATGCCCCTGTCCATTTTGGGCATGGCATTCAGCCCGCCCGGCGCCGAGTTGTTGAGCGGGGTGTTTATGCTGTTCAGCGGGATAGCTTCCGGCATGCAGTTCCCGACGTCGCTGGTGGGCGCGCAGAACTCGGTGCAACAGCATGATATTGGCGTGGCGACCAGCACCACCAACCTGTTTCGTGCCCTGGGCGGGGCGATGGGGGTGGCCTTGATGTCGGCCCTGCTGCTGGCATTGCTGCATGACTCGTTACCGGTACCGGTCATGGGCCAGCCGCTGATTGGCGAAGGCAGCTCGGGCAATGTACTGCTCGACAGTCTGAGCGCGGTTCAGGGGCCGGCGCTGCAAAGCCTTAGAGCAGAGCTGCTGCTGACCTTCCGTCATCTGTTGAGCATCAGTGCGGCAGTGTCATTGCTGGGGCTGGCGGCGGCGCTGGCGATGCCCGACCAGGTACTGCGCGGGCGTGAGGACAAGGCGCGCTAGGGCTGAACAAAAGCCCCGCGGCCCTCTCCCGAAAGGCCAGGGGGGTGTGGTTTATTCGGCACTTAAAAATGCCTCACGCGCCAACCCGTGGCGTTGCATTTTCTCATTCAGGGTACGTCGCGGCAGCTGCAGCTCATTGAGCACTGCCTTGATATCACCTTTATGCCGGGTCAGCGCCGCGCGCAGGCACTGCGCCTCGAAGGCTTCCTGTTGCGCCACCAGTGATTGCCCCGCGTCGGTGTCGGGCAATTGCGGCTCGCCCAAACCCAGCACATCCCGCTCGGCTACGTTGGCCAGCTCGCGCACATTGCCTGGCCAGGCATGGCTGAGCAGACGTGACAGCTGCGGGCCGCTCAGCACTTGTGCGCTGCGCCCCAGGCGTTCAGCGGCATTGCGTGAAAAGGCGTCGTACAACAAGGGAATATCCTCGCGCCGCTCACGCAGCGGCGCCAGGCGTAATTCGGCCACGGTCAGGCGATAGGCCAGGTCTTCACGAAAGCGTCCGGCGCGGGCTTCGTCGAGCAGGTCGGGTTTGGTGGCGGCAACCACCCGCAAGTTCACGTTGATGCTCTGGTTGGAGCCCAGACGCTCGAGTTTTTGCTCCTGCAGCACTCGCAGCAGTTTGGCTTGCTGGGCCAGTGGCATGCTTTCGATTTCATCCAGAAACAAGGTGCCACCATCGGCGTACTCCAGCTTGCCGATACGCTTGCCCTGGGCGCCGGTAAAGGCGCCGCTTTCATGGCCGAACAATTCGGCTTCAAACAGTTGCTCGGGGATTGCCGAGCAGTTGAGGGCCACAAAGGGCTTGTCGGCACGTGGGCCAAAATCATGCAGGCAGCGGGCGACCAGCTCCTTGCCGCTGCCGGTCTCGCCGCGAATCAACACATTGACGGGCAGAGGCGCCAGTTCCAGGACCTGACGGCGCAAGGTCTGCAAGCTGCGCGATACCCCAAGCAGGCGCCCGTCGATCTGCTCACGCAGGCCCGCCTGCTCATGCAAGCGGCGGTTTTCCAGTACCAGTTGGCGCTTTTCCAGCGCGCGGCGCAGGCTGCTGAGCAGGGCTTCGGGGCTGAAGGGCTTTTCCAGAAAGTCGTAGGCACCATCACGCATGGCTTCTACTGCCATGGGTACATCGCCATGGCCGGTCAGCAAGATCACCGGCAAATCCGCGTCCAGTTGCTGCAACCGGGTCAGCAGGGCCAGGCCGCCCATGCCCGGCATGCGCACATCGCTGACAATCACTCCGGCAAAATGCGCAGGCAACCGGTGCAGACAGTCTTCGGCGTTGTTGAAAAGCTGCACGTCAAAGCCGCTCAAGCTCAGCCACTGTTCGACGGCATTGCGAATACTGGCCTCATCATCGACCACGATCACCGAGTTGAGCATGTCTCAAGATTCCTGTGCGATGGGCAGTGTCAGCGTGAATTGCGCGCCATCAACGTGATTGCAAGCAGTCAGGCGACCACCGATTTCATGAACAATGGCGTATGACACCGCCAGGCCCAAGCCTAATCCATCGCCCACGGGTTTGGTGGTGAAGAACGGGTCGAAAATTTTACCCAAATATTCATCGGCAATTCCGCCGCCGCTGTCAGTGACGGTCAGGCGCCACAGTTGCTGGTCGGCTTCGATACGGATCTCAAGGTGTTTACGCGGTTTGTCGCCCATGGCGTCCAGGGCATTGCGCAGCAGGTTGATCAGTACCTGCTCCAGGCGAATTGCGTCGCCACGCACCCAGGCCGGACGCTGCAGATTGACGTGCAAGTCGATCTGTTCGTCCTTCAGGCGTGGCTCCAGCAGTTGCAGGGACTGATCCACCACATTAGCCAGATCCAGTTTTTCACGCAGGCCGCTGGGGCTTTGCCTGGCGTAGGTTTTCAGGTGGCCGGTGAGGGCGGCCATACGTGTGAGCATCTGCTCCAGGGGTTCCAGGGCTTTGTAGGCGTCATCGATACGACCGTGATCGAGCAACAGGCGCAAGGTCGCCAGCTGCATGCGCTGGGCGGTGAGGGGCTGGTTGATTTCATGGGCCAGCGCCGCTGACATTTGCCCCAGCGCCGCCAGTTTGGCGGATTGCACCAGGCCATCCTGGGCGGTGCGCAGATCCCGGGTACGGGCCTCGACCAGTTGTTCAAGTTCTGCCCGATTGCGCTGGCGCAAACGGGCGAGCCGCCAGCGCTGGAGTAAAAACAGCCCCAGAAATACCAGCGTCAGCCACAGGCCGATTGCCGCCAGGGCGGCATTGCGGCTGTCTTCGGCCGGTATTGCCGGGCGACGCAGCAAGTGCAGCGTCCAGCCCTCGATGTTCAGGGGTTGCGAGCCCCACAGGTAGTCAGCCTGGCCCTGCGGGCCATTGACGCGGCTCAGGTAGCTGTTGTCACCAAAACTGTGCAAGGTCTGCGAGGTCATCAGCGTTAGCGGTTGCTTGTCGTATTGTCGCGTCACGCTGATGGCGCTGCGGTCGCGGTCGTTCAGCTCGCGCAGGTGGCGATAGCGCCAGCCGGGCTGATTGGCAATAAATACAATGCCCCGGTTGTCACTGACCAGCAGCGTGTCGCTGCCGTGGCTCCACTCGCGCTCCAGTTCCGGAAACTCCAGTTTGACCACCATGGCGCCCAGAAACCGGCCGTCGGCACCCTGTACCGCGCTGGACATAAAGTAACCCGGTATGCCGCTGGTTACGCCCACGGCATAAAAGCTGCCGGTACCCTGGCTGCGTGTCTGGCTGAAATACGGGCGGAACGCGTAGTTGTGACCGACGTAACTATTGGACGTGTTCCAGTTGCTGGCGGCTACTGCCAGGCCGGTGCTGTCGAGCAACTCCAGTGTCGAAGATTGTGCTGCACCGTTGATACGTTCCAGCTTGCGGTTGAGCAGCGCCTGCACCTGCGGCGTCATGGGGTGCGCCAGTGCGTCCGACAACTCCGGGTCCAGTGCCAGTACGGCTGGCAGGGCGCGATAGCGTTCGATCACCGTGTACAGCGAATTGGCATACAGGCTCAATTGTTCAGGCCCGCGCCTGGCGCTCTCTTCCAGTGCGTGCTGTTTGGCCTGACGCATCGCCCAGCCGCCAGCCAGAATGGCTCCGGCCAGGATCAACAGGCAATACAGCGCCAGACGCAGGGCGCGAGACGTCACAGGCATGGTGGCAAACCGTTCGAACAGGGGCGCGCACGATAGCATGGCGGGCGTATCCCGCGGCCACAGGGCAACTGGGTCAGGCTTTTATCGCCACCACGCTGAGCAGTTGCCCGTCCAGCAGGCAAAACTGCGCATCCAGCTCACTGCCATGTTGCCACTCAGGTGACAAGTCGGTGAGCAGGCGCAGGCGTACATGCCCTTGGGGGGTCCAGTTCAACACTTCGGCGTGTTCAAAGTAGAAGCGTTTTTGCACCAGCGGGTATAGCGCCTTGAACAGGCTTTCCTTGACCGAAAACGTCAAGGTGACCAGCAGCGCAATCTGATCTGCAGGCCCGGCGGCCATACGCACAAGCTCATCGGGAGTAAGGATTTCCTTGGCCAGGCGCCTGGCGCGTTCGAGACTGAGCAGGGTTTCCAGGTCGATGCCCAGGGCCTGCCAGTCACGTTTAAAGGCTACCAGTGCCCCGGCGCGGCCGTTACTGTGGGTGATGGCGCCGCAGATATGGTCTGGCCACACGGGCGCGCGGTCTTCACCCAGGCCGGGAGCCACGCAAGTGCCATCCAGTTGCCGCAGCGCTGCGCGGGCGCACAGGCGCCCGGCCAGAAATTCGGCTTGGCGTTTGGCCACTGAGCGTTGAATACTCGCAGGCATATCGATTGCACTGCGGGCAAAGTCGTCGTCTTCAAGCTGTGCCGGGATAAAGTCTGTGCTCAGCCACACACTGGCGGGCAGGACCTCTGGCAAGGGCCAGTCGTCACGCAATGGCGTGCAGCAGGCAGGCAGGGCGGGGAGTCGGTTCATGCCGGGCATTGTGCCGGGGCTTGGCCCGGCTGTGCAATTGTTCAGAGTATGTTCAGGGCACACAACTTACTGTGTGGCTAGGCTGTATGGGACACACGTCCTTCGAGACGCGGATTGGCTTGGGAGAGCGCGATGAAATTGCTGGTGGTTGAAGATGAGGCGTTGCTGCGCCATCACTTGCAAACCCGTCTGACAGAAAGTGGCCATGTGGTCGAAGCGGTGGCCAATGCCGAAGAGGCGCTGTACCAGACCGAACAGTTCAATCATGACCTGGCGATGATTGACCTGGGTTTGCCGGGGCTCGGTGGCCTGGAACTGATTCGCCAGTTGCGTGCCCGGGGCAAGACGTTTCCGATCCTGATTCTCACCGCCCGTGGCAATTGGCAGGACAAGGTCGAAGGGCTGGCAGCGGGCGCTGACGACTATGTGGTCAAGCCCTTTCAGTTCGAAGAGCTGGATGCGCGGCTCAATGCCTTGCTGCGCCGCTCCAGTGGCTTTACCCAGCCGACGATAGTGGCGGGGGCGCTGGTGCTGGACATCAACCGCAAGCAGGCGGTGCTCGACGGCGAGCCGCTGGCGCTGACCGCTTATGAATACCGGATTCTTGAATACCTTATGCGCCATCACCAGCAAGTGGTGGCCAAGGACCGACTGATGGAACAGCTGTACCCGGATGACGAGGAGCGTGATCCGAATGTGATCGAGGTGCTGGTCGGGCGCCTGCGACGCAAGCTGGAGGGGGCAAACGGCTTTAAGCCAATCGATACGGTGCGCGGCCTGGGGTACTTGTTTACTGAGCGCTGCCGATGATTCGTTCGCTTCGCGTTCGATTGATGCTGGCGGCAACCCTGTTGGCCGTGTTGTTTATGCTGGCGCTGTTGCCGGCGATGCAGGGAGCGTTCAGTCTGGCGCTCAAGGACGCCATAGAGCAGCGCCTGGCGTCAGATGTCACCACGCTGATTTCAGCGGCAAAGATGGAAAAGAACCGCCTCAAGATGCCGGCGTTGCTGCCCGATGAGCAGTTCGATCTGCCGGACAGTCGCCTGCTGGGTTATATCTATGACCGCGACGGGCACCTGGTGTGGCGCTCGCGGGCCACTCAGGAAGAAACCATCAATTACCGGCCGCGCTATGACGGGCGCGGCAACGAGTTTGCAAGTATTCGCGAAGATAACGGCGAAGAGTTTTTTGTCTACGACGTAGAGGTCAAGTTGCTCGGTGGCAAAAGTGCTGCCTTCAGCTTTGTCGCCCTGCAACCGATGCGCGAATACAACCGCACACTGGAAGGCCTGCGGGAAAATCTTTATCTGGGGT
The DNA here is from genome assembly GCF_009600105.1 of Pseudomonas sp. FSL R10-0056. Lineage (NCBI taxonomy): Bacteria > Pseudomonadati > Pseudomonadota > Gammaproteobacteria > Pseudomonadales > Pseudomonadaceae > Pseudomonas > Pseudomonas sp. FSL R10-0056. The sequence goes on along the minus strand of NZ_WIWL01000186.1, from coordinate 34,707 downwards.
TCGGCGCAGCTTTGATTGTGCTGCTGGCATTGCTATGGATTGGTCTGACGTGGGGGTTACGTGCCTTGCGACGTTTGAGTCAGGAACTGGATGAAATCGAAACCGGCGAGCGCGACAGCCTCAGCGAGCAGCACCCGCGTGAGCTGCTGCGCCTGACCGGCTCGTTGAACCGCTTGCTGCAAAGCGAGCGCGAACAGCGCTCACGTTATCGCGATTCTCTTGATGACCTGGCCCACAGCCTGAAAACCCCGCTGGCGGTATTGCAGGGCGTGAGCGAAAGCATGGCCCAGCGCCCGGCTGACCGTGAACAGGCCTGGGTCCTGCAAAGCCAGATCGAGCGCATGAACCAGCAAATCGGCTATCAGTTGCAGCGTGCCAGCTTGCGCAAGAGTGGTCTGGTACGTCACCAGGTCGAGCTGCTGCCGGTGGTACAGAGCTTGTGCAATACGCTGGACAAGGTCTATCGCGACAAGGGGGTCAAGGTCAGCTACGACATCCCTGAGCTGAGCCATGTGCCGATCGAGCAGAATGCCTTGTTGGAATTACTGGGCAACTTGCTGGAAAACGCCTACAGGCTGTGCTTGAGCCAGGTACGTATCAGCCTGCACCGTAACGTTCACGGCATTGAGGTCTGCGTCGAAGATGACGGTCCTGGAGTGCCGCCGGATCAGCGTGCGCGCATCCTGCAGCGCGGCGAACGGCTTGACCGCCAGCATCCGGGGCAGGGCATTGGCCTGGCGGTGGTCAAGGACATCATTGAAAGCTATGACGCCACCTTGACCCTGGAAGATTCCTCGTTGGGCGGCGCGGCGTTCAGGATTTATTTCCCGGCGGGGTAATCGACGAACCCTGGCAGCTGCTACGGGAGTACGTGGGGTTCAGGCGGATATCCGCCACCTTCTGCGTTTCAACACGCCCAATGGGCGGAATCCCGCCAAACCCTGACCTGCAAAATATATAAGAATTTTCCTTCAAACTCAGGCGCCATGGGCTATTGCGCGGCATTTGCGCAATGTGGCCCACGGCTTGCAATAAGTGCGAGAGGGCTGCCGTAAGAGCAGCCCCAAAAACAAATCCCTCCAAGTACAGGAGGGTTCGCGCTTTAGGTGTCACCAGTCTCAGACGGAATGATGATTGAGTGATGCACTTGAGGAACTTTGCAATGACGACTCGTCAGCCACTGTACAAATCCCTGTATGTGCAAGTAATCGTAGCGATCGCTATCGGTATCTTGTTGGGCCATTACTACCCGGAAACCGGTGTTGCCCTCAAGCCGTTGGGTGATGGCTTTATCAAACTGATCAAGATGGTCATCGCGCCCATTATTTTCTGTACGGTGGTGAGCGGTATTGCCGGCATGCAGAGCATGAAATCGGTCGGCAAAACCGGCGGCTATGCCTTGCTCTACTTCGAAGTCGTGTCGACTATCGCGCTGCTGATCGGCCTGGTTGTGGTTAACGTGGTTCAGCCTGGCGCAGGCATGCATATTGACGTGTCGACCCTGGATGCCAGCAAAATTGCCGGTTACGTGTCGGCAGGTGCAGACCAGAGCATCGTAGGCTTTATCCTCAACGTGATCCCGTCGACCATTGTTGGCGCCTTCGCCAATGGCGATATCCTGCAAGTGCTGATGTTCTCGGTGATTTTCGGTTTCGCCCTGCATCGCCTGGGTGCCTACGGCAAGCCGGTACTGGACTTTATCGATCGCTTCGCTCACGTGATGTTCAATATCATCAACATGATCATGAAGCTGGCACCCCTCGGTGCGCTGGGCGCGATGGCCTTCACCATCGGCGCTTACGGCGTAGGCTCGCTGGTTCAGCTGGGTCAGTTGATGATCTGCTTCTACATCACTTGCGTGCTGTTCGTGCTGATCGTGCTGGGCGGGATTGCCCGCGCTCACGGTTTCAGCGTTTTGAAGCTGATCCGCTACATCCGTGAAGAGCTGCTGATCGTACTGGGTACGTCCTCGTCGGAATCGGCCCTGCCACGCATGCTGGTGAAAATGGAGCGCCTGGGCGCGAAGAAATCGGTAGTGGGTCTGGTGATCCCGACCGGTTACTCGTTCAACCTCGACGGTACTTCGATCTACCTGACCATGGCGGCCGTGTTTATCGCCCAGGCGACTGACACCCATATGGATATCACCCATCAGATCACTCTGTTGCTGGTGCTGTTGCTGTCGTCCAAAGGTGCTGCTGGCGTCACCGGTAGTGGTTTTATCGTACTGGCGGCAACCCTGTCGGCTGTAGGGCACTTGCCGGTAGCCGGTCTGGCGCTGATCCTGGGTATCGACCGCTTCATGTCCGAAGCCCGCGCCCTGACCAACCTGATCGGTAACGCGGTAGCAACCCTGGTGGTGGCCAAGTGGGTCAAGGAACTGGACACCGACACCCTGCAAACCGAGCTGAACTCTGGCGGCCGTCCGCTGGAGGATACCCGTCCGCAAGATGATCTGGGTGTGGCTGAAGGCCCGGCCCCGGTGTTGCTCAAGTAAGTTTGAGTGCATAAAAAAACCCGTCTTCGGACGGGTTTTTTTATGCCTGCTCATTCGACCCGGGTCAGGCCGCTGAACACCAGGGGGTTACGGCAGCGTCGACACAGGTAGCCGCGGCCTTGTTTGACCAAAGCGTGACGCTGGGCCGAGAACGGGAAGTCGCTGTCAGGGCAGGGGCAACGGTAGATATAGCGGGTGGCGCTGCGACGCTTGATGGCGTAGGTATGACAGCGATTGGGCGGCAGTTCGTACACCCCGCGCATGATCAGTTGCCATTCTTCGCCGTGGGGCGAGATGCGCTCGCCAAACAGTTGATGGGCAACCAGGTGCGCCACTTCATGGGGGACGGTCTGCTTGAGGAAGTCTTCGCTGTTTTCACGGTACAGCTGCGGGTTGAAGCGCAGCAGGTTTTCATGCAAATGGGCGACCCCGGCTTTTTGCCCGCGCAGTTTGAAACTGACGACGGGGCGTTTGAAGGGGCGTTTGAAAAACACTTCGGCCTGTTGGAAACAGTCTTCGACGCGGGTATTGAGCAGCTCGGGCATGCGGTTCGGTTCTCCAGAGCCGGCGATTATGCCGCAAGCGCTGGGGTTGCGAACCTGTTGGCGCCCAATGGTCTTCATGAGCCCGTGGAAGCGAGCCTGATCGCGAACAGCAATCACGAGCAGGTTCGCTTCCACGGGTTGTGGCCTAGTTGGTGTAGATCGGCCCGACGCCCAGGCCCCAGACGATCACGGTGAAGGCCATGATCGCCACCAGCACCACCAGGCCCACCGCCAGCACCGAGCTGGAAAACAGGAAGCCTTCGTCCGGGTCGATGCTCATAAAGGTAGGCAGGCCCACGTACAGCAGGTACACCGTGTAGCAAATGGCAGCGGTGCCCACCATCATGCCCAGCCACATATGCGGATACAGCGCCGCCAGCCCGCCGATAAACAACGGTGTGGCCGTGTAGGTGGCAAAGGCCACGCATCGCGGCAGGCTGGGTTGTGCATCGTAGGTACGGGCCATCCAGTGAATGAATGCGCCCATCACGGCCACGCCTACCAGCATGGCGGCGTAGGACAGCAGGGTCATCCACAGGGCGCTGTCCAGAGTCAGCATCACCGGCGCGCGGTTACCGATTACCCAGCCCACCTGGGTAGTGCCAATAAATGCAGAAATGGCCGGAATCGCTGCCAGAATTAACGTGTGCGTGAAATACATATGGCCGATGCTTTCTTCGGCATCACCACGGATTTCGCGCCACTCTTTATCGGGGTGGGTGAAAAGGCCCACAACGTGATGGATCATGGCTGTCGCTCCTGTATAAGACGCATCGCCCCCAGTGGGACGCGTGCCGGTCGCGCAGCCAGAACGTATTGAGAAGCAGACAGGCGTGCGGCCTTGATGACAAGTATAGGAAACCTGCCGCCCCATAACCTCGGCTCCTTAGAGCTTATTGTGCTGTCAGAGGCGGTCTTATCGCATTGGCGTCTTTAGGCAGGCAAGGGGTTCGTTGACCGGGTATTTTTCGGTAAAATCCCCGGCTTTTGGTCTTAACTCGCGGAATTGAAGCGCTATGGGCACTCACTCGGTCTCTCAAATCAAACTCCAGAAACGCCTGCGTCGATTGACCGGTGAGGCAATTGCCGATTTCAACATGATCGAGCATGGCGACAAGGTGATGGTCTGCCTGTCGGGCGGCAAGGACAGCTACACCCTGCTTGATGTGTTGCTGCACCTGCAGAAAGTCGCGCCGATCCAGTTCGAGATCGTGGCCGTGAACATGGACCAGAAGCAGCCGGGTTTCCCCGAGGACGTGCTGCCGGCTTATCTAAAGTCGCTGGGTGTGGAATACCACATTGTTGAAAAAGACACTTATTCGGTGGTCAAGGAGCTGATCCCCGAAGGCAAGACCACCTGCTCGCTGTGTTCGCGCCTGCGTCGCGGCACCCTGTACACCTTTGCCGATGAAATCGGTGCGACCAAGATGGCACTTGGGCATCATCGCGATGATATCGTCGAAACCTTCTTCCTCAACATGTTCTTCAATGGCAGCCTCAAGGCGATGCCGCCCAAGCTGCGCTCCGATGACGGGCGCAATGTGGTGATTCGTCCGCTGGCGTACTGCAACGAGAAGGATATCCAGGCCTATTCCGACTGGCAGCAGTTCCCGATCATCCCGTGCAACCTCTGTGGCTCCCAGGAGAACCTGCAGCGCCAGGTGGTCAAGGACATGCTCCAAGAGTGGGACCGCAAGACGCCGGGCCGCACCGAGAGTATCTTTCGCAGCCTGCAGAACGTGATCCCGTCGCAGTTGGCGGACCGTAACCTGTTTGATTTCGCGAGCCTGAAGATCGACGAAAGCGCAACGCCGCGTTTCGTCAACCTGCTCAATCTGTAAATTGCCGAGAGGAGAGGGCATGCGCGACTACAAATGGCTGCACGAATACTGTCTGAACCGCTTTGGTTCGTCAGCCGCACTTGAAGCCCAATTGCCTGTCCCGAGAACTGCGGAACAGTTGCGCCATATCAGCGATGATCGCTACCTGTCGACCCTGGCCCTGCGGGTGTTCCGTGCCGGGCTCAAACACAGTGTGGTTGATGCCAAGTGGCCGGTATTTGAAGAGGTTTTTTTCGGTTTCGACCCGGAGAAAGTCGTGCTGATGGGCGCCGAGCATCTGGAGCGGTTGATGCAGGATGCGCGGATCATTCGCCATCTGGGCAAGCTTAAAAGCGTGCCACGCAATGCCCAGATGGTGCTCGACATTGCCCACGAGCACGGCAGTTTTGGCGCGTTTATCGCCCAGTGGCCAGTGACTGATATCGTCGGTTTGTGGAAGTACCTGGCCAAGCATGGGCATCAGTTGGGTGGTTTGTCGGCTCCACGCTTTTTACGCATGGTTGGCAAGGACACCTTTGTGCCAAGTTATGACGTGGTGGCCGCGTTGAACGCGCAGAAGCTGGTGGACAAGGCACCCACCAGCCTGCGTGACCTGGCGATTGTGCAGAACGCCTTCAACCAGTGGCACACCGAAAGTGGCCGGCCGATGTGCCAGCTGTCACAGATGCTGGCGTTTACGGTGAATCACTAAGCCGCCGAGCAACTTCAATTGTGGGAGCGAGCCTGCTCGCGAAGGCCGTTCGCGAGCAAGCCCGCTCCCACAACAGCTGCATCACTCGCCGCTCAGGCGTCGATCCAGCTGGTAGCGCCAGCGCACAAACAGCAATGCACTGACAAATACCGCCACGCTGGCGGCGATCTCCAGCAGGCCGAACACCTGGCGGTTCGGGTCGAATGCCGCCAGCGCGCCCTTGATCAGGTACAGGTTGACCACATAGCAGGTGAACGAGTGCCCACGGGGGCTGCCCATCAGCATGCCGGGTACCACAAACATCAAGGGCACCAGCTCGATCAGCAGGATCACCCACGGGCGCGCGCCGTGCAGGTTGGCAAACATCAGGTAATAAACACACAGCAGGGCGATCAGGCCAAAGAAGCACGCCAGGCTCACTACCCGCATCAGCCTTACCCGCGGCTGCAGCCACTCGATGGACGGCAGCACTTTTGGCTTTTTAGCCACGGCTGCTCTCCAGTTTGCGGGCAATGGTGGCCAAACGCTGACCCAAGGCCCGGCACAGGGCGATTTCGTGCTCGTCCAGCCCGCGCTTGCCGTCGGCACCTGCGTGATGGCTCGGGCCATAGGGCGTTCCGCCTGCCGTGGTGTGCAGCAGGGCCGATTCGCTGTAGGGCAGGCCGGTGACCAGCATGCCGTGGTGCATCAGTGGCAGCAGCATCGACAGCAAGGTACTTTCCTGGCCGCCGTGCAGGCTGGCAGTGGAGGTGAACACACCGGCCGGCTTGCCCACCAGCGCGCCGGTCAGCCACAGGTTGCTGGTGCCATCCAGGAAGTACTTGAGCGGTGCGGCCATGTTGCCGAAACGCGTCGGGCTGCCCAGGGCCAGCCCCGAGCAGTTTTTCAGGTCGTCGAGGCTGGCGTACATCGCGCCTTCGTCCGGAATGGCAGGGGCCACGGCTTCACATTCGGCAGAAATGGCCGGCACTGTGCGCAGGCGCGCCTCGAGGCCGCCCTGTTCGATGCCTCGGGCAATTTGCCGGGCCATTTCGCTGGTCGAACCGTTGCGGCTGTAGAACAGAACCAGAATATAAGGCGCACTCACGACAGGATCTCCAGGACTTTTTCCGGTGGGCGACCAATCACGGCTTTGTCGCCTGCGACCAGGATCGGCCGCTCGATCAACTTGGGATGTGCAGCCATGGCGTCGATCAGCTGCGCGTCAGTGAGACCGCTGTCTGCCAGGTTGAGGGCCTTGTACTCGTCTTCGCCGCTGCGCAGCAATTGCCGTGCGCTGATGTTCAGCTTGGCCAGCAGGTCGCGCAGTTGGGCGGCGCTCAGCGGCGTTTCGAGGTAGCGCACCACGGTAGGGGTCAGGCCGCGGGCTTCGAGGAGTTCGAGCGCACCGCGGGATTTCGAGCAGCGCGGGTTGTGATAAAGCGTCAGATCGGTCATGTGCGGGTCGCATCTTGCGTAAGGTGGCGGCTATTCTACCTGCCTGACGGGCGCGCCTGAACCGTATGCGGTAAATGGCCGCTCGCTGATGTATTTTTGTATGTATTTACCGGGAAGGATCAACGCATGTTTAAGCGACTCATGGCAGCAGTTACCGTCTGCGCCACATTATTGCTGGCCGGCTGCGGAAATGATTATGGGGTCGATCAGCACGGACAGAAGATCGCCTCGGAGCGTCTGGACAAGCAATGGAAGGTCATCAACTACTGGGCCGAGTGGTGTGGCCCGTGTCGTATCGAGATTCCTGAACTCAACTCGCTGGAAAAACAGCTGCAGGGGCAGTCGGTGGGAGTGTTCGGGGTCAACTACGATGGTTTGCAGGGCAAGGAGCTGAGCGACGCGAGTACCGCGCTGGGCATCACCTTTACCGTGCTGGCGCAGGATCCGGCGGAGGTGTTCGATTTGCCACGCAGCGAAGCCTTGCCGGTGACTTATATCCTGGATGAGAAAGGCAAGGTGCGGGCAACGTTGATGGGCGAGCAGACCGCGGCCGGTGTGTTGGCGAAGATCAAGGAATTGAGAGGGGCCTGAGTCGAAGCCATCGCGAACAAACCCGCTCCCACAGGCTGGCACCAGTCTGTGGGAGCGGGCTTGCTCGTGATTCAAGCGCCGCGGTATCAGCCTTCTTCAGGCCAAAGCCGCAGCGGCTTGCCCTGTTCAGGCCAGAATCGCACCTGCTCGATCGGCGATATGTCCCAGCGCTGTACGGTCTGCAAGGCCTCGAAGAATCGCTGCTCCTGCTCCATCAACGCCGGCGCACAGGCCTTGCGGGTACTGCCTACGCCACCAAAGGTCAGCTTGTCGCCGTCGAGGGTGTAAGGTGCGAACCAATGGTTGCAACCGCCACTGCCATAGGCCCGGCCAGCATCGTCCAGGGTGACGGTCAGGTGGCTGTTGTCGATCAGCGGTCGTTCGCCGATCCACTCCAGCACGTAGGTGTGGTTTTGCTGCAACTTCACCGGATCACCCGCACACCCCGTCAGGCTTGCGCCCAGCACGGCCAGCAGGATCAAGCGTTTCATTGCGCGGCCTTTTGGCATTGCGGGCACAGGTGCTTGCTGCCTTCAGTGCTCCAGCCCAGCTCGGCAATCCGCGCCGTGGCTGCGGGCTTTTGCGCCTTGGTGCCGAGTTTGGCGTCGACTGCGAACTCGAACTTCAGCTCTTTGGCGCAAGCATCGCAGTTGACCTGCCATTCATGAATCGCCAATTCGCCGAACACCGGCCCTTTGGTGACTGCAACCCACTGGCCACGCGGGTTGATCAGGTGGCGCACCTTGTCGACGCTCAAACGCATGGACAAGGTCTTGCTGCCCTTGAGGGACACAATCAGCACGTCACCGGCTTGAATCGAGCCGCCGTTGCCGGTGACTTGATACAGGCCCGGCGCCAGAGCGCGGCATTCAATCAGGGTGTGCTGCGGGTTAAGCAGGCTGTAGCGGAAATCGTGTTCGACCATGGGTCCTCCAAGTAAGTCGCTATGCTAGCACGCAGGCATCAAAGTCCAGACTCAACCTTCGATCAGGTTTTGCGCCGTACCGTTTCTCCAGGCTGCGATATTGCTCAAGGTCGTGCTGGCAATTGCATTCAACGCCTCGCGGGTCAGAAACGCCTGATGGGCCGTGATGATCACATTGGGGAAGGTCAGCAGCCGGGCCAGCACGTCATCCTGCAAGGGCAGGTCGGAGCGGTCCTCGAAGAACAGTTGGGCCTCTTCTTCGTACACATCCAGCCCAAGATAGCCCAATTGGCCACTTTTCAGCGCCTCAATCAGCGCCGGCGTGTCGACCAGCGCCCCCCGTCCGGTGTTGATCAGCATGGCGCCGTGCATGAGGGTGGCCAGGCTGGTGGCGTTGATCAGGTGCTTGTTGTCTGCGGTCAACGGGCAGTGCAGGGAAATGATATGCGAACCGGCCAGCAGTTCGGGCAGGCTGACGTAGCGAGCGCCCAGCGCCAGCAGTTCGGCGTTTGGATAAGGGTCGAAGCACAGCAGCTTGCAGCCGAAACCGGCCATGATCTTGCCGAATGTGGCGCCGATCTGGCCGGTGCCCACCACGCCCACGGTCTTGCCCACCAGATCGAAACCGGTCAGCCCGTGCAGAGTGAAGTCGCCTTCGCGGGTGCGGTTGTAGGCGCGGTGCAAGCGGCGGTTGAGCGCCAGGATAAGGGCCACGGCATGTTCGGCGACGGCGTGGGGGGAGTACGCGGGGACGCGCACCACACTCAGGCCCAGGCGTTTGGCGGCGGGCAGATCCACATGGTTGTAGCCGGCCGAGCGCAGGGCGATCAGGCGGGTGCGGCCAGCAGCCAGTTGCTCCAGTACCGGAGCGCTGAGGTCGTCGTTGATAAACGGACAGATCACTTCGTAGTCATGGGCCAGTGCTACGGTGTCCAGGGTCAGGCGCGCGGGCTGGAAATGCAGCTCGTTACCGTCGTCTTGTGCGGCCGCGATGAAACTGTCGCGGTCGTAGGTCTGGCTGCTGAAAAGAATCGTGCGCATGGGGTCTTCCTTGGTCTGTAACTACAAATCGGCTTTTGTGGGAGCGGGCTTGCTCGCGATGGCATCACGGCGGTTTACCTGACATACCGCGCCGCCCGAATCGCGAGCAAGCCCGCTCCCACACGATGATTTTGCTATGCCGTACTGCGTGCTTCTTTGGCCAGGCGTGTGATGGCCTGATCCAGCTCGTCCAGGGCGGCGACGGCGTTGGGGCTTGCCTGCTTGAGCAGGGTCTCGCTGCGCTGGCAGGCCGCACGCAATTGCGGTACGCCGCAGTAACGGGTTGCGCCGTGCAAGCGGTGGACGCGCTCGATCAATGCGTTGTTGTCTCTGGCCTCACGGGCCTGGCGGATAGCGTCGCGGTCGGCTTCCAGCGAAGCCAGCAGCATGGCCAGCATGTCGATGGCCAGGTCCGCCTTGCCTGCCGCCAGTCGCAGCCCCTCATCGTGGTCGAGGACGAGCAGTTGCGTGGTGTGACGGGCCGGTTCGTGCGAATTGTCGCTGGCCTGATTGCGCAAGGCCAAGCCCGTCCACTTCAACACCACTTGGGCCAACTGCCGTTCGCTGATCGGTTTGGTCAGGTAGTCGTCCATGCCGCTTTGCAGCAAGGCGCGTTTTTCGTTGGCCATGGCGTGGGCTGTGAGCGCAACGATCGGCAGCGGCGTACAGTGGCGCTCGCTTTCCCACTGGCGCAGGACTTCGGTGGTCTCGCGCCCGTCCATGCCGGGCATTTGCACATCCATCAGCACCAGATCGAAATCGTGTGCCTTGACCGCATCAATGGCGGCATAACCGCTGTCCGCTGCAGTCACCTTGGCGCCCATGCCTTCAAGCAGGGTTTGCACCAGCAGCAGATTGGCCGGGTTGTCATCCACACACAGAATGCGCGGCGCGCGGCTGGCCAGCGGTTCGCCGGGTTCGCTGCGGGTTTGTCGCGGGCTGACCAGGTCGGCCAGGGCCCGACGCAGTTTGCGGGTGCAGGCGGGTTTGGCCTGGAGCTGGCTGTGGGGGTTGTCCACCACCGCGTTGAACAGGCCCTGCTCGGTGGTCGGGCACAGAACCAGTACCTTGCAACCCAGGTGCTCGAGATCCCAGATGTGCTGGTTGAGACGCTCTGGCGGGGTGTCATTGGCCGTTACGCCCAGAACTGCCAGATCAATAGCTTGGGCGGTCTGGTGAGCGCCGGTCACACAATTGGTGAGGTTTTCCAGGGTAGTGCAGGGCGTGACTTCCAGGCCGCAGTCTTCCAGTTGATGGTGCAGGGCCTGGCGGGCCAGGTCGTGTTTTTCCAGGATGGCTACGCGCCGGCCCAGCAGCGGCGCGCCGGGCAAGTCTTCGACATCATCGCGAGCCTTGGGCAGCCTGACGCTGATCCAGAACACCGAGCCTTCGCCAGGGGTGCTTTCAACGCCGATTTCGCCGCCCATCTGTTCGACCAGTCGCTTGGAAATCACCAGCCCCAACCCGGTGCCGCCGGGCTGGCGAGACAGTGAGTTGTCAGCCTGGCTGAAAGCCTGGAACAGGGCGCGGATATCCTGGGCGGTCAGGCCGATGCCGGTGTCCTGCACGCTGATGCGCAGTTGCACACTGCCGTCGGTTTCATTTTCGTCCTGGTCTTCAAGCATGGCCCGCACCGCGATGGTGCCCTCGCGGGTGAACTTGATGGCGTTGTTGATCAGGTTGGTGAGGATTTGCTTGAGCCGCAGCGGGTCGCCGATCAGCGACAGCGGGGTGTCGCGATACACCAGGCTGACCAGTTCCAGGCCCTTGTCGTGGGCCGAAGGGGCGAGGATGGTCAGGGTGTCCTGCAGCAGGTCGCGCAAATTGAACGGAATGCTGTCGAGCACCAGCTTGCCGGCTTCGATTTTCGAAAAATCGAGAATCTCGTTGATGATGCCCAGCAGGTTGTCGGCCGATTTTTCGATGGTGTTCAGGTAGTCGAACTGGCGCGGGGTCAACTCGCTTTTTTGCAGCAGGTGGGTAAAACCGAGGATACCGTTGAGCGGGGTGCGGATTTCGTGGCTCATGTTGGCCAGAAACTCGGACTTTATACGGCTGGCCTCCAGGGCTTCCTTGCGGGCCAGATCGAGTTCAAGGTTCTGGATTTCGATGGTTTCGAGATTCTGGCGCACGTCTTCGGTGGCCTGGTCGACGCTGTGCTGCAGTTCTTCCTGGGCATTGTGCAGGGTTTCGGCCATGCGGTTGATGCCCGAGGCCAGTTCGTCAAGTTCGTGGCTGCCCAGTGGCGGCAGGCGGGTTTCCAGATGCCCGTCCTTGAGCTGGGCCACGGCTTGTTTGATTTGCCCCAGCGGTGCGTTGATGGTGCGGCTCATGCGCAAGGCCAGCAGGGTGGTCAGCACCAGCCCGGTGACGATCAGCAGCAGGCTGGCAAACAGGTTGCGATAGCTGCGCAGCAGCATGCCGTTATGGGACAGCTCCAGTTCGACCCAGCCCAGCAGGCGATGGGCTTCGTTAGGGATCACATCCCCGGCCAGGTTGCGATGGCGGCCAAATACGGGCAATAAATAGCGCGTGGCATCGTTGTCGGTGCGCTGTTGCAGATGGGTACTGCTGCCCAGTGGAGCCTGATTGAGCATGATCGGCCCGGCATGGGCCAGCGGTTCGTGGTTGGCGTTGAGGAACGCCACGGCGCGCACATCCTGTTGTTCCAGAGATTCGGTGGCGATACGGGCCAGCAATGCGGTGTCGTGGCGCCCCATGGCTGGGGCGACCAGGGGGGCGAGTTGTTCGGCGATCATTTCCCCGCGCTGCAACAGTTGCGATTGCAGTTCGGACTGTTGCAGCCAGGTGAAATAGCCGCCGAGCACGCTTGCCATCAAACTGACGGGCAATAGCGTTAACAGCAATACGCGGCCTTTGATACCGAGGTTTTTAAGCACACAACTCTCCAGCCCTGCATTCTTTTAAGAGTGATCCGGGCTTCCCGCCCGGATCAGGTGGCAGTGTAGCCATATGGTGCCCGGCAAATCTTTGAAAATTTGCCATCAATTTCGGTTTATCAGACGGGGTAAAGCCCGTGCCGGTTGCCCGCAGGGGCTCAATCTTGAATAATCGCCGATTGAGAATTACTTGCAGACGCTAATGAATCCCGTAGCTGTTAGCCCCTCGCGCCTACTGACCATTGAAGACGACCCCGTACTGGGCGCCTATCTGCACGAGCAGCTGGGGCGTTGCGGGTTTGACGTTATCTGGTGCCAGAATGGCCTGGAAGGTCTGGCCCGTGCCCGCCAGGAGCACTTTGACGTGGTGCTGATGGATATCCTGCTGCCCGGCATGAATGGCTTGCAGGTGCTGACGCAACTGCGCCAGACCCACGCCTTGCCGGTGATCCTGATGTCGGCGCTGGGTGCCGAGGCCGACCGTATCAGCGGTTTCCAGCTGGGCGCCGATGATTATTTGCCCAAGCCGTTCAGCATGGCCGAACTGCGGGTGCGCATCCAGGCCATCTTGCGTCGAGTGGCCCTGGATCGCATGCCTGGCGCCCCAACGGTGCTGGAACTGCCACCGGCCGAGAGCGGTTTGCTGTTCGACGACGAGGCGTGCGATGTGCGCCGGGGCGAGCAATGGGCCGGGTTGACCCGCAGCGAGTTCCGTCTGCTCGATACCCTGCAGCGCAATGCCGACGAAGTGTTGAGCAAGGCCTTTCTCTATCAGCAGGTCTTGCAGCGCGGCTATGCAGCCCATGACCGCAGCCTGGACATGCATATCAGCCAGATCCGGCGAAAGCTCAAAACTATCGGCTATTACCAGCATGAAGTACGCACGGTGTGGGGCAAGGGCTATGTCCTTAGTGCCAGCGATGCCCCGTAAGGTGCCCGGCAAGAATTCGGTGTTCTGGAAGCTGGCGTGTTTGCTGGTGGTTTTCTGCTTGCTGATGATCTGGCTCAGTTGGTCCTGGGGTCGCTATATGGACAAGCGCACCGGCTTTTTGTCCGAGCAGGCCCACGGCACCCTGGTGCGCTATGCCGGTGAGGCCGAGCGCGCCTGGGAGAGCGCTCAGCAAGCCGGCGTCGACCAGTGGTTGCAGGGCATGGGGCACAGGGAACCGGGCTGGGTCGGGGTGATTGGTCAGGACCTGCAGTCGCTGAGCAGCTACCCGCTGAGTGATCGAGAAAGTGAGCGGCTGACCTTTTTGCGCGGCCTGGACTGGCCCATCAGCCATATCAAGACGGCGCGGCCATGGATAAAGGTGCCCTTTCCCCGCGACCCGTCGGCGGGCAGCCTGGTGATCGAGTTGCCGCAACGCTTTATGCCCGGGCGCTCCCAGGTGATCTGGCGGATTGTCACCAACGGCGTAATTCCTGGCTTGCTGACCCTGTTGCTGTGCGTGGGCCTGTACCGCGTGCTGATCGTGCCGCTTAACCATCTTCGCGAACAGGCCAATGCCTGGCGGGCTGATCAACTGGGGGCGCGGCTATCGAGCCAGATCACCAGCCGCCAGGACGAACTGGGTGAGCTGGCGCGGGCGTTCGATCAGATGTCCGAGCGCTTGCAGAGTACGGTCTCGCAACAGCAGCAATTGCTCCGCGACTTGTCCCATGAGCTGCGCACGCCCTTGAGCCGTTTGCGGGTAGCCTGTGACAGCGAGCAGGGGGGCGAGGCCTTGCGTGAGCGCCTGGGCCGTGAAGTCGACGGCATGCAACGGCTGGTCGAAGACACCTTGCAACTGGCCTGGCTGGATGCCGAGCGCGGGCCGCTGCCGGTGGAAGACATTCAGGTGCAGGCGCTGTGGGAGATGCTCACCGAAAACGCCCGCTTTGAAAGTGGCTGGCCGCAATCGCGACTGCCTTGTCTGGTGGATGAGCATTGCTGGGTGCGCGGGCATCTCAACAGCCTGGCTCAAGCCATGGAAAATATCCTGCGCAATGCCATTCGCCATTCACCACCCGAGGGTATCGTCAGCCTTGATGGCCGGCGCGAAGGCAATATGTGGCACCTGTGGCTCGATGACCAGGGCGCAGGTGTGGCACCTGAAGAACTGGAGCGGATCTTTGCGCCTTTTACCCGCCTTGATGGCTCGCGTCCCGGCGATGGCGGCTTTGGTCTGGGCCTGAGTATTGCGCGCAATGCCCTGCGGCTGCAGGGTGGCAGTTTGTGGGCAGAGAACCACGGCGGCGGGTTGCGGGTGCATGTTCGTTTGCTTGCCGGACATGCCGCGTAAACGCTCAGGCCGCGGCTGTATAGACATCCCTGTGGGAGCGGGCTTGCCCGCGATGGTATCAGTCCGTTTTACCTGACAGATCGCGGCGTCAGAATCGCGGGCAAGCCCGGCTCCCACAGGAATAATTGTGATGGGTTTGCGGCGCTTATAGCCTTTAACCATAAGCACCGTACTTTGCGTGATATGGGCTGTCGGCGTTTGTCGGTATGATGTGCGGCCCCGCGGTCTGGATTGCGAATACGCCATGACATTGCAGTACCCAACTATCGCCGATTGCGTCGGCAACACTCCTCTGGTGCGCTTGCAGCGCCTGGCTGGAAACACCACCAACACCTTGTTGCTCAAGCTCGAAGGGAACAACCCTGCAGGCTCGGTCAAGGACCGTCCGGCTCTGTCGATGATTGCCCGCGCCGAAGCGCGCGGCCAGATCCAGGCTGGCGATACCTTGATTGAAGCCACCTCGGGCAATACCGGGATTGCCCTGGCCATGGCCGCGGCGATCAAGGGCTACAAGATGATCCTGATCATGCCCGACAATTCCAGCGCCGAGCGCAAGGCTGCCATGACCGCCTACGGTGCCGAGCTGATCCTGGTCAGTCAGGAAGAGGGCATGGAAGGCGCCCGCGACCTGGCCGACAAGATGCAGGCCCAGGGCCTGGGCAAGGTGCTCGACCAGTTTGCCAACGGTGACAACCCCGAGGCTCACTACACCGGTACGGGCCCGGAAATCTGGCGTCAGACCAACGGTACCATCACCCACTTCATCAGTTCGATGGGTACTACCGGTACCATCATGGGCGTGTCGCGCTACCTCAAGGAGCAAAACCCGGGCGTGCAGATCGTCGGTTTGCAGCCGATGGAAGGCGCTGCCATTCCGGGCATCCGCCGCTGGCCGACCGAGTACTTGCCCAAGATCTACCAGGCCGACCGCGTAGACCGCATCGTCGACATGGCCCAGCGCGAAGCCGAAGACGTCACCCGCCGACTGGCCCGTGAAGAAGGCATTTTCTGTGGTGTGTCCTCGGGCGGGGCGGTGGCAGCGATGCTGCGCCTGAACCAGGAAGTCGAAAACGCGGTGATGGTCGCGATCATTTGTGACCGAGGCGACCGTTATCTGTCGACCGGCATTTACGATGCGCCCAACTGATGGCCAAGCAAGAGAGAGGCCTGCGCTTCCAGCCTGCTGGCGGCACCAAGGCTGCGCAAGTGCCTGCGGGCAAGAAACAGCGTTTGAATATCGAGCGCCTGGCCAACGACGGCCGCGGTATTGCCTTTATTGAAGGGCGTACCTGGTTTGTTTCGGGGGCTCTGGCCGGTGAAGAAGTCGAAGCCCGGGTGCTGGGTGCCCATGGCAAGGTCGTTGAAGCCCGTACCGAGCGTGTTTTCAAGGCCAGCGAGATCCGTCGCCAGGCACCCTGTGCCCATGCGGGCAAGTGCGGCGGCTGCAGCGTGCAGCATTTGCCCCATGAAGAGCAGCTTGCACTGAAACAGCGCATGCTCGCCGAGCAACTGTCCCGCGTGGCCGGTGTCGAACCTCAAGAGTGGGCAGCGCCGCTGACCGGTCCCGAGTTTGGCTACCGCCGCCGGGCACGTATCGCCGTGCGCTGGGATGCGCGGGCCAAGCACCTGGACGTGGGTTTCCGTGCTGCTGGCAGCCAGGACATCGTCGCCATCGATCACTGTTTGGTTCTGGTACAGGCTTTGCAACCTATCATGACCGGGCTGCCCGCCATGTTGCGTCAACTGGGCAACCCCAAGGCACTGGGCCACGTGGAGTTGTTCAGTGGTTCGGCGATTGCGGTTTTGCTGCGCCATATGGCGCCGCTGAGCGCTGCCGACATGCAGGTTCTTGAGGCATTTTGCATTACCCATAACGCCCAATTGTGGCTGCATGGCGAAGGCGAGCCACAGCCGGTCGATTTGACCCGGGCCTTGGGCTATCGTCTGGAAACATGGGATTTGCAGCTGGCGTATCGCCCCGGGGATTTTGTCCAGGTCAATGCCGGCGTCAACGAAGCCATGGTGGCTCAAGCCATAAAGTGGCTTGCGCCACAAGCTGACGAACGGATTCTTGACTTGTTCTGTGGGCTGGGTAACTTCGCATTACCACTGGCACAAAAAGCGCGTGAAGTCGTGGCTGTTGAAGGTGTTGCGACCATGGTCGAACGCGCCGCGCAAAACGCGGTCAGTAACAGCCTGCATAATGCAGTGTTTTTTCAGGCCGACCTGTCACAGCCGCTGGTGGATGCAGCCTGGGCCAAAGCCGGCTTCAGTGCCGTACTGCTTGATCCGCCTCGCGACGGCGCTTATGAAGTGGTACGAAAGTTGTCTGGCCTGGGTGCCAAACGTTTGGTGTATGTGTCGTGCAACCCGGCCACCCTGGCGCGCGACACGGTTGAACTGATTAAACAGGGTTACCGGTTAAAACGTGCCGCAATCCTCGACATGTTCCCGCAAACAGCGCATGTCGAGGCGATGGCGTTATTTGAAGCAGACTAGGATGTCTGTCTATTTCAACGGGCCCGCAACCCGCGACGCTATGCCCTGTAGCGCGCGGTTGGGATCAGGGCCTGTGATTTCGGCGCATTGAACCTGCGCTGTAGGGAAGGTAAGCAAGATGGTACAGGTCAGAGCACACCAGCCGATCAACACCGACGGCAGTCTCAACCTCGAGGCATGGCTGGATCATGCGGTGAGTGTCGATGTGGCGCTGGACCGTGAAGCCTTGAAAGAAGCGTGTGAGTTTGCACGCGAGGCCGAGCAGCAAGCCAATGCGGCGAAAAACCTGTGGGCCGAGGGCACCTCAAGCTTTCGTACCGGGTTGGAAATCGCCGAGATATTGGCCGATCTGAAACTGGATCAGGACTCCCTGGTTGCCGCGATTCTCTATCGTTGCGTGCGCGAAGGGCAGGTGCTGTTGCCTGCCGTCAGCCAGCGCTTCGGTCCGGTAGTGGCCAAACTGATTGATGGCGTATTGCGCATGGCGGCCATCAGTGCCAGCCTCAGCCCCCGTCAATCGATGGTACTGGGCACCCAGGGCCAGGTCGAAAACCTGCGCAAGATGCTGGTTGCCATGGTTGATGACGTGCGCGTGGCACTGATCAAACTGGCTGAGCGTACCTGCGCGATTCGCGCGGTCAAAAACGCCCCGGACGAGAAGCGCAACCGCGTCGCCCGCGAGGTGTTCGATATTTATGCGCCATTGGCGCACCGCCTGGGCATCGGCCACATCAAGTGGGAGCTGGAGGACCTGTCCTTCCGCTATCTGGAGCCCGAGCAGTACAAGCAAATCGCCACCTTGCTGCATGAGCGCCGCCTCGACCGCGAGCGCTTTATCAGCGATGTGATGAACCAGTTGCGTACCGAGCTGGAAGCCACCGGCGTGACCGACGCCGACATCAGCGGCCGGGCCAAGCACATCTACTCGATCTGGCGCAAAATGCAGCGCAAGGGCCTGGCCTTCAGCCAGATCTATGACGTGCGTGCCGTACGGGTACTGGTGCCGGAAATGCGCGACTGCTATACCGCGCTGGGCATCGTCCATACCCTGTGGCGGCATATCCCGAAGGAATTCGACGACTATATCGCCAACCCCAAGGAGAACGGCTACCGCTCGCTGCATACTGCCGTGATCGGGCCTGAAGGCAAGGTCCTGGAAGTGCAGATTCGCACCCATGCCATGCACGAAGAGGCCGAGCTGGGGGTTTGCGCGCACTGGCGCTACAAGGGCACTGACGTCAAGGCCGGGTCCAACCAGTACGAAGAGAAAATCTCGTGGCTGCGCCAGGTGCTGGAGTGGCACGAAGAACTGGGCGATATCGGTGGCCTGGCCGATCAGCTGCGCGTCGATATCGAGCCGGACCGGGTGTATATCTTCACCCCTGACGGGCATGCCATCGACCTGCCCAAGGGGGCGACGCCGCTGGACTTTGCCTACCGGGTTCACACCGAGATTGGCCACAACTGCCGTGGTGCCAAGATCAACGGGCGCATCGTGCCGCTCAACTACAGCCTGCAGACCGGTGAGCAGGTCGAGATCATCACCAGCAAGCACGGTACGCCGAGCCGCGACTGGCTGAACCCGAACCTGGGCTATGTCACCACCTCGCGGGCGCGGGCGAAAATCGTCCACTGGTTCAAGTTGCAGGCGCGCGATCAGAACGTCGCTGCCGGCAAAACCATGCTCGAGCGCGAACTCGGCCGTTTGGGCCTGCCGGCGGTGGATTACGAGAAGCTCGCCGACAAGGCCAACATGCGAACCGCCGAGGACATGTACGCGGCGCTCGGGGCTGGCGACTTGCGCCTGGCGCAGTTGATCAACCTGGCCCAGCAACAGGTCGAGCCTGAGCGCGGCAGCGAGCAGATGGAGCTGATCCCGCGTAAGGCCACGGGCTACAAGCCGGGCAAGCGTGGAGACATCCAGATCGAAGGCGTCGGCAACCTGCTGACCCAGATGGCCGGGTGCTGTCAGCCGCTGCCGGGGGATGCGATTGTCGGTTACATCACCCAGGGCCGTGGCGTCAGCATTCACCGCCAGGACTGCGCCTCGGTGCTGCAACTGGGCAGTCGTGAGCCGGAGCGAATGATTCAGGTCAACTGGGGGCCGATCCCGGTCTCGACCTATCCGGTGGATATCGAAATCCGCGCCTACGATCGTTCGGGCTTGTTGCGTGATGTGTCGCAGGTGTTGCTCAACGAACGGATCAACGTGCTGGCGGTCAACACCCGCTCGAACAAGGAAAACAACACCGCGTTGATGACCTTGACCATCGAGATCCCGGGGCTGGATGCGCTGGGGCGTTTACTGGGGCGGATCTCGCAACTGCCGAACATCATCGAAACCCGCCGGATCGGGCGTAGTGAGCCGCGCTAATCCTTTGTGGTAGCGGGCTTGCTCGCGATTGCATCTCCTCGGTGAGTCAGCTGTACCGGGGTGTTCATATCGCGAGCAAACCCGCTCCCACAGGGTGTGGTTAGCGTGTGCCAAAGGATTACAGATGTACAACCTCGACGACCTGCTGCACCTCATGGCCCGCCTGCGTGACCCGCAGTACGGCTGCCCGTGGGATATCAAGCAAACGTACGCCACTATCGTGCCTTATACCCTCGAAGAGGCTTACGAGGTCGCTGACGCCATTGAGCAGGGTGACTTCGAGCACCTGCAGGGCGAACTCGGCGATTTGCTGTTTCAAGTGGTGTATTACAGCCAGCTGGCCCGGGAAGAAGGCCGTTTCGAGTTTGCCGGGGTGATCGACAGCATTACCCGCAAGCTGATCCGCCGTCACCCCCATGTCTTTCCCACCGGTGACCTGTATGCGCCGCTGGATGTGCCGCGCTTGAGCGAAGAACAGGTCAAGGTACGCTGGGATGAGATCAAGGCCGAGGAGCGCGCAGAAAAGTCTACCGCCCCCGAGCAGTTGTCCTTGCTTGACGATGTGCCCGTCGCCTTGCCTGCCCTGTCCCGCGCCGCCAAGCTGCAAAAGCGCGCCGCCCAGGTCGGTTTTGACTGGCCAGCGGCATTGCCGGTGCTGGACAAGGTGCGTGAAGAGCTGGATGAAGTGCTGGAGGCCATGGCCGACAACGATTCGGCGGCCATTCATGACGAAATCGGCGACCTGCTGTTTTCCGTGGTCAACCTGGCCCGTCATCTTAAAGTGGACCCGGAAACCGCCTTGCGTGGTGCCAATGCAAAATTTGATCGACGTTTCCGGTTTATCGAGCAGGCATTGCGCGATACCCTGCGTCCCATTGAAAGTTGCACCCTTGAAGACCTGGACGCCCTGTGGGGTGAAGCCAAGCGCCAGGAAAAGAATTTGCCCAGCTGCGGCTGAGTTTGCCTAAGTGAGTAAGTAGATGAGCATTTCCCTACGCGACCAGTTGCTCAAAGCCGGACTGGTCAACGAGAAGCAGGCCAAGCAGGCCGGCAAAGAAAAACAGAAACAACAGCGTCTGGCCCACAAAGGCCAGATCGAACTGGACGACACCCAGCAGCGTCTGGCTGCCGAAGCCAAGGCCGAGAAGGTCAAGCGCGACCAGGAACTGAACCGCCAGCAGCAGGAGAAGGTCGAGCAAAAAGCCCGTGCTGCGCAGATCAAGCAATTGATCGAAGTATCACGTCTGCCCAAGCTGACCACTGAGGACTACTACAACTTCGTTGATGACAAAAAGGTCAAGCGCCTGTCGGTCAACACCCTGATGCGCAACAAGCTGGCCAATGGCTCGCTGGCGATCGTGCAGCACCAGGGCGGCTACGAAGTCATCCCCCGTGAAGCTGCACTGAAGATCCAGGAGCGCGATCCGCGCCGGATCGTGCAGCTGAATATCCTGGTTGAGCCGAAAACCCCGGAAGAAGACGATCCGTACGCGGCCTATCAGATCCCTGATGACCTGATGTGGTAGTGCTGGCATAACCTGTGGGAGCGAGCCTGCTCGCGAAAGCGTTCGCTGCTCTTCGCGAGCAGGCTCGCTCCCACAGAGTGTTGCGTTGGCGCATAACAAAACAAACCCCGCTTCGGCGGGGTTTGTGTTTTTCAAGACAGTAGTTTCTTCTGCTCAGGCCTGGCGTTTCTGCGCTTCCAGCTTTTCCAGCTCAGCCTTGTAGCTGTGAGCGTCGCTTTCGCGGTGGAACATGCCTACCAGTATGTCTTCTTGATGCACATCCCATAGGTGTACACCGTGGGCTACCAGTTGGTGGAACATACGTGAATCGTCGCGCTCAGTTACTTTGATAGTCATCTGCTTGCTCCAAATTCTGATGAGGGCCTGCGGCAAGGCGTCGCAGGACTTCTTTATAGAATCTGTTAGCTTCCTAAGTAAATAGCTGATTGTCGCGCTGTCATCTTGCAGAAAATCCTTAAACCCTGCAGCCCTTTAAGCACGGGGTGTTTACGGATTTGTTTAATAGTTTTATGAAAAATGTTTCATGTTTTTGGTGTGTTACAGACCAAAAAAACCTCGCCGAAGCGAGGTTTTTTTGAGGCTTGCAGCTAAAGGCTTGTCGCTTAGTTGCCCTTGACCGTTTTGCCATCCACCGTGCCGTCCAGCAGCATGATGTTGTATTCCTTGCCGTCTTTTTCGACCTGGCGCAGTTTGACCAGCAGCGAACCCCAGTTCTTGGCGAACCACATTTCAGTGATGCGCTTGTTCTGTGTCGGGTCGCGTACGCGCTCAACCTTGATTGCGTCGACCTTGCCAGCCTTGGTTTCAACCACTTCAGGGCCGATCACGCGAAAGTCATAGGTGTCGACGTCATTGCCATCAACCACCTGGTAGCTCATGGACTTTTTGCCGGCTTCTACGTCACGCTGCAGTGCCAGCTGGTAGGTGGACTTGTCGAGCATGCCGCTGAGCAAGGGTACTTTGACAGCGTCGCCCTGATCGGTGCCGGTGACCATCTTGGCCGCCCAGTCGAAATCCAGATCGATCTTCTTGGCTTTTCCCAGGCCGCCACGTTCAAAGTGGTAGGTCAGCGGGATCAGCGTGTTTTTCTCGATTTTGAGGGTGCTTTCTTCGTTCAGGCTGGCTACCAGCATTGAAGCCTTGAAATTCAAGGTCCAGATACCATTGTCACCCTTGGTCAGGCTGCGCTCGGCAGAACCGCTCATGGGCAGCTGTTTCCAGTCTGCGGTGTAGCTGGCCTTGAAAGGCTGAAGATCGGCCGCTTGGACTGCTGGAATAGCCAGCAGGCTAAGGGCGAGAAGCAGGGCACGACGCATAAGTTCTCCTAGGTTCGTATCAAGTGGCCGCTGGCCGCAAGTAATTGACCGTCCAATAATGCGCCTCGCTCGTCAAGTGACAAGCGACCTTCGGCAAACCAGCGCACTGCAAGCGGATAAATCCGGTGTTCCTGGGCGTGAACCCGTTGCGCCAGGCTATGTGGCGAGTCATCGGACTCTACCGGTATCACTGCCTGTACGACCAGAGGTCCGCCGTCGAGTTCCTCGGTCACAAAGTGCACGCTGCAGCCGTGCTCACCGTCTCCTGCTTCCAGCGCCCGCTGGTGCGTGTGCAAACCCTTGTATTTGGGGAGCAGGGAAGGGTGGATATTCAGCAGGCGACCCTGATAGTGACGCACGAATTCTGCGCTGAGAATGCGCATGAACCCGGCCAGAACCACCAGTTTCGGTTTGAATTCGTCGATGACTTTGATCAATGCAGCATCGAAGGCCTCGCGGCCCTCGAATGCCTTGTGATCCAGTACGCGGGTATCGATACCCGCGTCTTTGGCGCGTTGCAGGCCGTAGGCATCTGCGCGGTTGGAGATCACCGCGCGGATTGATGCCGGGCTGGCCTTGACGTCATCGCTGTCGATCAAGGCCTGCAAGTTGCTGCCGGTGCCGGAAAGCAGCACCACTACATCACAGGTATCAGGCATTAGTGCGCCTTGATGTTTTGCAGCTCAACTTGCGCAGCGCCTTCAGCGGCGGTTGCGATCTGACCGATGACCCAAGGCTGCTCGCCCGCTTCACGCAGTACGTTCAGCGCAGTTTCAACGTCAGCCTGAGCTACGCAGATGACCATGCCAACGCCGCAGTTCAGCACGCGGTGCATTTCGTGCTCGTCCACGTTGCCTTTTTCCTGCAGCCAGTCGAAGACGGCAGGGCGCTGCCAGCTGGCAACGTCAACCACCGCTTGTGCACCTTTTGGCAGTACGCGCGGGATGTTGTCGAGCAGGCCGCCACCGGTGATGTGGGCCATGGCCTTGACCACGCCGGTTTCCTTGATCAGTTTGAGCAGCGGCTTGACGTAGATGCGGGTCGGCGCCATCAGCAGGTCGGTCAGTGGCTTGCCGTCGAGCTGGATGTTTTCGATGTCGGCACCCGACACTTCGATGATCTTGCGGATCAGCGAGTAGCCGTTGGAGTGCGGGCCCGAGGACGGCAAGGCGAGCAGGGCGTCGCCGGCAGCGACCTTGGAACCGTCGATGATCTCGGATTTTTCTACAACGCCAACGCAGAAGCCGGCCAGGTCGTAGTCTTCGCCTTCGTACATGCCTGGCATTTCAGCGGTTTCGCCGCCAACCAGCGAGCAACCGGACAGTTCGCAGCCAGCGCCGATACCGGTTACCACCTGGGTCGCGGTTTCAACGTTGAGCTTGCCGGTGGCGTAGTAATCAAGGAAGAACAGAGGCTCGGCGCCGCATACGATCAGGTCGTTGACGCACATGGCAACCAGGTCGATACCGATGCTGTCGTGCTTGTTCAGGTTCAGGGCCAGGCGCAGCTTGGTGCCGACGCCGTCAGTGCCGGAAACCAGAACAGGCTGCTTGTAGCCAGCCGGAATTTCGCAGAGGGCGCCAAAACCGCCGAGGCCGCCCATCACTTCCGGGCGTGCAGTGCGCTTGGCCACGCTCTTGATGCGTTCGACCAATGCTTCACCGGCGTCGATGTCTACACCGGCGTCTTTGTAGCTCAGGGATGGTTGCTTGCTCATAATCCAGGCCTTTAGGGGGGATTCGGGGGTATGGACCGAGTTCAGGGGGCAGGCTTGCAAGTGCTCAAGGATTGCACCAGAGCATTTGCAGGGTGCCCGGCTGTTGGCGGTCTGCGAAGGCGCGCGATTTTATCAGGCTTGAAGGGCAGCGGCCATCCTCGGGCCGACAGGCAGGGTTATATCTGGCGAAAAAAACCTTTTTTAGTCGTACTTGGGTCTGCGCACAGGCCTGTATAAGGTATAGAGAGGTTGTGTGACCGCGTGAAAACGCGAAACGGGCGTGAATGATTTGGCCGTGGCCGTGTCAGAAGTCTGTTCGAGTGTTTTTATGGCGTCCTTAATAGGCTGCTTTTTGTCATCGGGAATCTTTCATGCGTTTTAGCCAATTTTTAGCCGTGGGCTGTCTGTCTTTTTTCAGCCTGGCCAGTCATGCCGAAATCCTCACCGGTCTTTATCAGGTGCTCGAGCCAGTCACCACCCAGTCACCTGATGAGCGCACCCAGGCTACGCAAAAGGCCCTGGAAACCCTGGTGTTGCGTCTGACCGGAGATGCCGCGGCGATTAAGAGTCCGGCGCTGGAGGCGATTCGCAAAGATCCGCAGCAAATCATCAGTCGCTACGGCTATGACGCCGGCCCGCCGCAAAGCCTGCAAGTGGACTTCGATCCGGTGAGTACCGATCGTGCGTTGCATCAGGCCGGGCTGTCGCTGTGGGGCAGTAATCGCCCTGCGCTGCTGGGCTGGTGGCTGAATGACTCGGTCGAAGGTTCGAGCCTGGTGGGGGACGGTCAGTCAGTGGCCGAGCCGTTGCGTCGTGCCGCGCAGCATCGGGGTTTGCCATTGCGCTTGCCGTTGGCGGATTTGAGTGAACAGCTTGTGGGTACGGCTGAAAATCTTGAGGGCAGCAATCCTGCGCCTTTAAAAGACGCTTCCGAGCGTTATGGTGCGGACGCATTGCTGGCGGTGCATGCTCGTGAAGATGACGGGCAGTGGAGCGCCAAATGGCGTTTGTGGGTAGGTGATCAGCAGGAGCAGGGCAGCGCTCAGGCTCCTGATCAGGCAGCGCTGGCCGATGCCGTGATGCTTGCGGTCAGCCAGCGTCTGGCGCCGCGCTATGCGGTCAAGCCCGGGGTTTCTTCCGAGCAGTTGCTCGAAGTGCAAGGCATGACGTTGCAGCGATATGCGCAGCTGGGGCATTTGCTTGAGCCTTTTGGTGCGCAACTCAAGAGCGTTGACGGTGATCGTGTTGTGTACCTGGTAAACGGCAGCGCCGAGCAGTTGCGTTCGCAATTGGGGCTGGCGCAGTTGCAGGAAGTACCGGCGGGGCAAGTGCCTGTTGCGGCTGATGGGGGGCAGGCGTCAAGTGTTGCCTCAGGCCCTGCGGCGCAGTTGCGGTTTCGCTGGTAGGTTGATGTCTTCTTTATATAAGGATGGGGTGGCTCATGGCTGATTCGCGACGGTGGGTGTGGTGGGGCGTGGCGTTGGGATTCGCCCTGTTCGTGTATTTCCTGCATCCGATACTCACGCCTTTTCTGGTCGCCATCGTCCTGGCCTATATGTTCGACCCGGTGGTCGATCGACTGGAAAGGTTCGGACTTTCAAGAACCTGGGGTGTGGTTGCGGTCTTTACCGTGTTCACTGTCATTTTGATGACATTGCTGCTGGTACTGGTGCCGCTGCTGGCCAAGCAACTGTTGAAGCTCTATCAGTTGGCACCGCAGATCCTCGACTGGCTGCAGCACACGGCAATGCCGTGGGTGCAAGCCAAGTTCGGCTTGAGTGACAGTTTCTGGAAGTTCGACAAGATCAAGGCGGCGATCACCGAGCATATGGGGCAGGCGACTGACATTGTCGGAATCGTCCTGTCCAAGGCCACGGCTTCCAGTCTGGCGCTGATCGGCTTTTTGGCCAATCTGGTGTTGATTCCGGTGGTGGCGTTCTACCTGTTGCGTGATTGGAACATCATGATGGCCAAGATTCGCGGTCTGTTGCCGCGGGCTCGGGCAGATCAGATCGTGTCACTGGCCAAAGAGTGCCACGACGTGCTCGGCGCGTTTGTGCGCGGTCAGTTGCTGGTGATGCTGGCGCTGGGGGTGATCTACTCGGCGGGCCTGATGCTGGTCGGCCTCGAGCTGGGGTTGTTGATCGGCTTGATGGCGGGTATAGCGGCCATCGTGCCGTATATGGGCTTTATTGTCGGCATCGGTGCGGCGTTGGTTGCCGGGTTATTCCAGTTTGGCGGGGATCTGTACCCGATGCTCGGCATCGTGGCGGTGTTTATGATCGGCCAAGCCCTGGAGGGCACCGTGCTTACCCCGCTGCTGGTGGGTGACAAAATCGGTATGCACCCGGTGGCGGTGATCTTTGCGATTCTGGCTGGCGGTGAGCTGTTCGGTTTTACCGGTGTATTGCTGGCCTTGCCGGTAGCGGCCGTGATCATGGTGCTGGTGCGCCATGTGCAGGATTTGTATAAGGATTCCCAGGTCTATAAAGGCAGTGAGGATCCGCAGTTGTAGAGGGTGGGTTGTGAAGGGGCGGGGTTGTCGCGAGGCGGCCCGGCCTTCTTTGTGCGTTCGAGGCGGCTCGCAGGCGCCAGAAAAAGCCCAATCAATCCAAGACCTTAACGCAAACCTTTGATTTTGCTCGTGGTCTGTTACATTGTGTGCCCGGCGACACGGGTATAAACTTTTCAAACCTTACACAGAGGCCACTAACGGTTCGCTTGAACTGTTCAGTCAGCATGAAACCGATTCAGCTGCCCCTAGGTGTGCGTCTGCGTGATGACGCTACCTTCATAAACTACTATCCAGGCGCCAATGCCGCTGCACTCGGCTATGTCGAACGTCTGTGCGAAGCCGACGCCGGCTGGACAGAAAGCCTGATTTACCTGTGGGGCAAACATGGCGTAGGGCGTACGCACCTGCTGCAGGCCGCTTGCCTGCGCTTTGAGCAGATGGGCGAACCGGCGGTTTACCTGCCGCTGGCCGAGTTGCTGGATCGCGGCATAGAAATCCTCGATAACCTTGAGCAGTACGAGCTGGTTTGCCTGGATGACCTGCAGGCGGTGGCCGGGCGTGCTGATTGGGAAGAGGCGCTGTTCCATCTGTTCAACCGGCTGCGTGACAGCGGCCGGCGCCTGTTGATTGCAGCCTCCACCTCGCCTCGAGAATTGCCGATCAAACTGGCAGACCTCAAGTCCCGCCTGACCATGGCGCTGGTTTTCCAGATGCGCCCCCTGTCCGATGAGGACAAGCTGCGGGCTTTGCAGTTGCGTGCTTCACGCCGTGGCCTGCACCTGACTGACGAAGTCGGGCATTTCATTCTCACGCGCGGTACCCGCAGCATGAGTGCCTTGTTTGATTTGCTCGAGCGGCTCGATCAAGCGTCCTTGCAGGCGCAGCGCAAGCTGACCATTCCCTTCCTGAAAGAAACCCTTGGCTGGTAGCTCAGCCCTTCAAACATAAGGGTTGTAGCCGGTTTTGACAGTTTCCAGGCGCCAAAAATCCTGCGCGGCCAAAGGGCTGTGGGCGCAAAATCTGTCGTCAGGGGTGTAAAGCCTTAGATGTCACGACGAAACCATCAAGTCACATTTAGATCGATTGAATTTGCAAATGAGGATCATAGAAGGCATAGTCGCGGCTACTTTTTCTAATAAGCCACGGTCGTGCCCATGCTAAAGCGCTTCGCACCCCTCGTGCCCCTCGCACTCGTTACCCTGTTGTTTGGTTGTGCTGCTCACACGCCAGTGTCGCAGCAAGTCGTCCAGGCTCAGGTTCAAAAGTCATCTTCGGTCTCGCAAACTTCCGCTCTTTATCAGGAAGAACTGGCAACCGAAAAAGAACTGGCTGAGTTTTCTGCCAACAGCAAGCCTTATGAATTGCCAGCTCTGGCTGACAGCATTCTAGAGCGCGGCATGTCCTTGATCGGTACCCGTTACCGTTTTGGTGGCACCTCCGAGGCAGGCTTCGATTGCAGCGGCTTTATCGGTTATCTGTTCAAGGAAGAGGCGGGCATGCAATTGCCGCGCTCAACCCGCGAAATGATCAACGTAAAAGCACCGCTGGTCGCACGGAATAATTTGAAACCGGGTGATTTGCTGTTCTTCAGCACCAATGGTCGTGGCCGTGTGAGCCATGCCGGGATTTACCTGGGTGATGACCAGTTTATTCACTCCAGCAGCCGCCGCAGCGGTGGTGTACGGATTGATAACCTGGGTGACAGCTACTGGAGCAAGACCTTTATTGAGGCCAAGCGCGCCCTGGCGATGGCCCCTGCGAGCGTCGTAGCCCGCAAGTAAAGTTAATGTGTTACTTGAAGTTCTGCAGCTAAGAGCTAGAATTAAGTCGCAATGTTAAATTTCTGAAGCCGCGAAGGTGCCCCCTCTCGCGGCTTTGGGGTTCGCGGCCTGAGTTGCCGTATCCAGAATCAGGAACATTCTGTTTATGTCGATCATGGCCCGCGTTGCTCTCCTCACTTTAGCAGCACTGCTCAGTGCCTGCGCCAGCCGCACCCCGCCAGCCCCCGTTGCACAAAAGCCGGTTGTGTTTATCACTCACCCCGAAGAAACCTCGCCGGTTGCCGCAGACGTGCTTTTTCGCGCCCTTGGCCTGGTAGGCACGCCTTATCGCTGGGGCGGCAATACCCCGGATTCGGGGTTTGATTGCAGTGGCCTGATCAAGTACGTATACAACGACGCCGCGGGTATTTCGTTGCCGCGCACCACGCGCGAGATGATCGTGATGCGTGCGCAGAGCATCGGCCAGGACAAGCTGCAAACCGGTGACCTGCTGTTCTTTGCAACCAATGGTGGCTCCCAGGTCAGTCACGCCGGGATCTACGTAGGCGAAGGGCGCTTTGTCCATGCGCCGGCCACGGGCGGTACGGTCAAGCTGGACAGCCTGAACAAGGCCTACTGGCAGAAGGCTTATCTGAATGCCAAGCGCGTGTTGCCGACCGAGCAGCATTTGGCACGTTTGCCCTAAAGCCCCTCACCCCAACCCTCTCCCGAAGGGAGAGGGAGCTTGACCGAGTTGAATCTGGATTCAGCGCAAGGTTTCCAGGCTGCCAAATATCTGAAGCAAACCCCATTCAGTCCCCTCTCCCTCCGGGGGAGGGCTAGGGTGAGGGCGGCTCTTGATTAGAAAGCCTATTTTCCCGACACCCGCCAAACCTTGTTGCCTACATCATCGGCCACCAACAAGTCACCTTGCTTGTCGATCACCACGCCCACTGGCCGGCCCATGGCTTTTTCGTCGGCGTTAAGAAAGCCGGTCAGCACATCGATCGGCATGCCCTCCGGTTTGCCGCCGGCAAAAGGCACGAAAATCACTTTGTAACCACTGTGGGGTTTGCGGTTCCAGGAGCCGTGCTGGCCGATAAAGGCACCCTGGGTAAAGCCGGGTAAATGGCTGCCTTCGGCAAACGTCAGCCCCAAAGACGCCGTGTGTGGCCCAACGGCGTAATCCGGGGCAATGGCCTTGGCCACCAGTTCAGGGTTTTGCGGGTTGACCCGCACATCCACATGCTGGCCGTAGTAGCTGTAGGGCCAGCCATAGAAGCCGCCATCCTGGACTGATGTGATGTAGTCAGGCACCAGGTCACTGCCGATTTCGTCACGCTCATTAACTGCTGTCCAGAGCTTGCCGGAGGTGGGTTCCCAGTCCATGCCATTAGGGTTGCGCAGGCCCGACGCAAAAATGCGGTGGCTGCCGGTGGCCGGGTCGACTTCCCAGATCGCGGCGCGACCTTGCTCCTTGTCCATGCCATTTTCGCCCACATTGCTGTTGGATCCGACGGTCACATATAACTTGGTGCCGTCCTTGCTGGCGATCACGTTTTTGGTCCAATGGTGGTTCAGAGGCCCGCCGGGTAAGTCCACCACCTTGACCGGTTTGGCGCTGATGCTGTTTTCACCGGCTTGATAGGGGAAGCGCAACAGCTTGTCGGCATCTGCCACATACAGATCGTTACCCACCAGCGTCATGCCAAAGGGAGAGTTCAGGTTCTCGATAAACACGGTGCGGGTTTCGGCGACGCCATCGTGGTCCGCGTCGCGCAGCAGGGTAATCCGGTTTGCACTTGGCACTCCGGCCCCGGCGCGGGACATGACCTTGTCTGCGATCCAGCCCTTGATGCCATTGCTGTCATCCGGCTTGGGCGGCGAATTGGATTCGGCCACCAGCACGTCGCCGTTGGGCAGTACGTAGAGCCAGCGCGGGTGGTCGAGGTTCTGGGCGAAAGCGGCGACGTGCAAGCCGTGGGCAGCCACTGGGGTGGCATTATCGGGCCAGCCGATGGCGGGGGCGATATTGACCGTTGGAATCAGGGTTTTATTGGGTTCGGGAAGCTTGGGTGATGGGCCGGTACCCTCACTGACTTGCAGGGTCGAGCTTTCGCCGCAAGCGACCAATCCTGCGGCAAGAACAATAACAACGGCGTGCTGGCGCTTGAGCATGTGGTTCTCCATAAGATCTTGTCTGGTAGTAGAGAAGCGTAGCTGTTTAAAGGTTCAGCCCGGGCGCCGGATAAAGCCTTTAGGCGCCGGCTTTAATTGACGCTCCACCCCCAACCCTCTAACCTTCGCGGCTTGTTTCAGGTGCTCTGTGGCCATGGGTCGACAGAGTGAAACAGGGAAGCCGGTGAGGGCGTGTTGGACCTACACAACCGCCACGATCCCGGCGCTGCCCCCGCAACGGTAAACGAGTCAAAGCCACGCTCAGTGCCACTGTGTTTTTTGCACGGGAAGGCGCGTGGACAAGGGTGCACCCTACAGGGCCGCCCGCTTGTGAGCCCGGAGACCGGCCTGATCCATCCACCACTCTCGCGGCGGGCGATGCAGTGTGTTTTTTTAATTTCCCCCGCCTCCCGTTTGCATCATCGAACCCAACGGAGAGTTGCCATGAATGAATCCCCCGAACGCGACGAACGCCATCAGGCGCGCATGCTGCGCAAAAAAGCGGTTATGGACGAGCGCATTGCCAGCTCGCCCAATGAATGCGGACTGCTGCTGGTATTGACCGGCAATGGCAAAGGCAAGAGCAGTTCTGCGTTTGGCATGCTGGCCCGCGCCATGGGCCACGGCATGCAGTGCGGCGTGGTGCAGTTCATCAAGGGGCGCAACAGCACCGGTGAGGAGATTTTCTTCCGCCGTTTTCCCGAGCAGGTGCGCTACCACGTGATGGGTGAAGGCTTTACCTGGGAAACCCAGGACCGCCAGCGCGATATCGCCGCCGCCGAAGCCGCGTGGGAAGTGTCCCGCGAGATGCTGCGCGATCCGTCCATTGGGTTGGTGGTGCTCGATGAGCTGAATATCGCGCTCAAGCACGGCTACCTCGATCTGGAACAGGTGCTCGCCGACCTGCAAGCCCGTCCGCCCATGCAGCATGTGCTGGTCACCGGCCGTGGCGCCAAACCTGAACTGATTGATCTGGCTGATACCGTGACTGAGATGGCGGTGGTCAAACACGCTTTCCAGGCCGGGATCAAAGCCCAGAAAGGCATCGAATTGTGAGTGTTGAAGTATGAGAGCGTCACGTCATTGCCCGGCGGTGCTGATCGCCGCGCCGGCTTCCGGTCAGGGCAAGACCACGGTTACAGCGGCTTTGGCCCGGTTGCATCGCAATCAGGGGCGCAAGGTGCGGGTATTCAAGTGCGGCCCGGATTTTCTCGACCCCATGATCCTGGAGCGCGCCAGCGGTGCGCCGGTGTATCAGGTGGATTTGTGGATGGTGGGCGCCGAGGAAAGCCGTCGCCTGCTGTGGGAAGCCGCCGGTGAGGCGGACCTGATTTTGATTGAAGGTGTGATGGGGCTGTTTGACGGCACGCCTTCCAGCGCCGATCTGGCACGGCATTTTGGCGTGCCGGTGTTGGGGGTGATTGATGGCACTGCCATGGCCCAAACCTTTGGTGCGCTGGCCCTTGGTTTGGCGCGCTATCAGCCGGATCTGCCGTTTGCCGGGGTGCTGGCCAATCGAGTTGGCACCGTACGCCATGCACAGTTGCTCGAAGGCAGCCTGACCGAAGGCTTGCGCTGGTACGGCGCGCTGTCCCGCGAAACCGGCATCGAACTGCCAAGCCGTCATCTGGGACTGGTGCAGGCCAGCGAGCTGAATGATCTGGATGCGCGCCTGGATGCGGCGGCCAATGCCCTGGCCAGCACCTGTGAGGTAGCGCTGCCACCGCCGGTTGAATTCGCTGCGCCTGAGCCGGTGGCCGTCGAGCCGCTGCTGGCAGGTGTGCGAATTGCCGTGGCTCGCGACGAAGCTTTTGCCTTCACTTATGGCGCCAGCCTCGCGTTATTACGTGATATGGGCGCCGAGCTGGTGTTTTTCTCACCGATCCGTGACAGTCAGCTGCCTGAAGCAGACAGCCTGTATTTGCCCGGTGGTTACCCTGAACTGCATCACCTTGAGCTGTCGCGCAACGTGCCGATGCTCACGGCGATTCGCGCACACCACAGGGCCGGTAAACCGCTGCTGGCCGAGTGCGGTGGCATGCTTTACCTGCTCGATGCCCTGACCGATGTCGAGGGCCAGCGCGCCGAACTGGTTGGCTTGCTGGCAGGGGAGGCGACGATGCAAAAGCGCCTGGCTGCCCTGGCGCTGCAAGCTGTGGACATGCCTGAAGGGCTGTTGCGCGGCCACACCTACCACCACTCGCTGACCAGCACCGAACTTGAGCCTGTTGCTCGCGGCCTGAGCCCCAATGGCGGGCGCGGCGCCGAAGCGGTGTATCGCGAAGGGCGAATGACCGCTTCTTATGTACACTTTTACTTCCCGTCCAATCCTCAGGCCATCGCCGCGTTGTTTGCGCCATGTGCCGTGAAGGTGCCATGAGCGATAACGCATTCAGCCCGCAAGAACGCGCCGCCGTGTACCGCGCCATCGCCGAGCGTCGTGATATGCGCCACTTCAGTGGTGGCACTGTGGCACCCGAGTTGTTGTCGCGTTTGCTGGAAGCGGCGCATCAAGCCCCGAGCGTGGGCTTGATGCAGCCGTGGCGGTTTATCCGCATCACTGACCGCGAGCTGCGCGGCAAGATCCAGGGTCTGGTGGAAGAAGAGCGGGTACGCACCGCGGATGCCCTGGGCCAGCGCTCCGATGAATTCATGACGCTCAAGGTCGAAGGTATCAACGATTGCGCCGAGGTGCTGGTGGCTGCGTTGATGGATGACCGCGAAAAGCACATTTTTGGTCGCCGTACGCTGCCGGAAATGGACATGGCGTCCTTGTCCTGTGCCATTCAAAACCTGTGGCTGGCGGCCCGGGTCGAAGGGCTGGGCATGGGCTGGGTGTCATTGTTCGAACCGCAGGCACTGGCTGATCTGCTGGGGTTGCCTGCCGGGGCCAAGCCGCTCGCTGTACTGTGCCTGGGCCCGGTCGAGGCGTTTTATCCGGCGCCGATGCTGGTCCTGGAAGGGTGGGCGCAAGCGCGTCCGCTCAGTGAACTGGTGTACGAGAATTATTGGGGAGTGAGTCCATGAGTGTGGCGTTGCTGTGCGTTGCCGGGGTGGCGCTGGATGCGTTGCTCGGCGAGCCCAAACGCTGGCATCCGCTGGTTGCCTTTGGCCGTATGGCCGAGCGTATTGAGCAGCGTTTCAATTCCGGCGGCCGTGGCTGGCGCAGTCATGGTGTTACGGCCTGGGTACTGGCAGTGCTGCCGCTGACGATCCTGGCCACGGCCCTGTCCTGGCTGCCTTATATTGGCTGGCTGGTGGACATTGCGGCGCTGTATTGCGCACTGGGCATGCGCAGCCTCGGTGAGCACGTACAACCAGTAGCCGAGGCATTGCGCGCCAATAACCTGGATGAGGCGCGTACGCGGGTGGGTTATCTGGTCAGCCGTCAGACCAGTGAGCTGGATTCTACCGAAGTGGCCCGCGCCGCCACCGAGTCGGTGCTGGAAAACGGCAGCGATGCGGTATTTGCCGCGATTTTCTGGTTTGTGGTCGCGGGTGCGCCAGGGGTGGTGCTCTATCGTTTGAGTAATACCCTGGATGCCATGTGGGGCTATCGCAACGAACGCTTTGAGCGTTTTGGCTGGGCTGCGGCGCGGATCGACGATGTTCTTAACTATATTCCTGCAAGGTTGGTTGCGTTGACCTATGCCGCTTTGGGTAAAACCCGACTGGCCCTGAAGAGCTGGCGCAAGCAGGCACCGCTGTGGGACAGCCCCAATGCCGGCCCGGTCATGG
Source organism: Pseudomonas sp. FSL R10-0056 (assembly GCF_009600105.1). Classification (NCBI taxonomy): domain Bacteria; kingdom Pseudomonadati; phylum Pseudomonadota; class Gammaproteobacteria; order Pseudomonadales; family Pseudomonadaceae; genus Pseudomonas; species Pseudomonas sp. FSL R10-0056. Next base: position 334 of record NZ_WIWL01000186.1, on the reverse strand, counting down.
CTGCTGGTGCCGGAGCGCTGGGTGTTGAGTTGGGTGGCCCGGCGATTTATCACGGCGAACTGCATGAGCGCCCGCAATTGGGCGAAGGTGCACCGGCAGACGCCGAGTCGATCGGCCGTGGCTGGCAACTGGTGCAGCGTGGCGTATGGCTGTGGCTGCTGATCCTGTGTGTCTGGAGTGAATTCTATGCTTGAGCACGGTGGGCGTTTGCGCAAGGCGGCGTTGCACTACGGCATTGCCGAGGCGGACTGGCTGGACCTGTCCACCGGCCTGGCGCCCTGGCCCTTTGCTATCCCCCAGGTGCCCGAACGCGCCTGGGGGATAGCAAAGGGCC
>NZ_WIWL01000185.1:0-50947 GCF_009600105.1 Pseudomonas sp. FSL R10-0056 | reverse complement strand
GTTGAGGCCAGGCCCGAGGTGGTCAAGCCTAAAGTGGACCCGCAGATCCAGGCGCGCAAACTGGAACAGGCGGCACTGGCGCGCAAGCGGGTCGAGGAGCAGAAGCAGGCGCAAGTGGAGCAACAAAAAGCCGCGCAGCAGCGCGCCGAACAGGTTGAGGCCCAGCGTCAGCAGGCCGTGGCTGAACAGGCCCGGGTTGCAGCGGCGGATAATGCCCGCCGAGCGCAACAGGCCGCTGCGGCGGATGTGCGTCAGTACCTGCCCATCAGCAAACAAGCCCCGGACTACCCGCAACGGGCACTGGACAAGGGCATTCAGGGCGATTGCACGGTGGAGTACTCGGTAACGCCCCAGGGCAAGGTCGACAACCCCAAAGTGGTGGGCAACTGTCACCCGGCGTTTATTCGTCCTTCACTGGTGGCGGCGGCGACGTTCCGCTACCAGCCGCGCATGGTCGATGGCCAGGCAGTGACGGTGCCGGGGGTGCGTAATACCTTTCACTACAAGATCCAGTAGCCCAAAGCCCCCTCACCCTAACCCTCTCCCAGAGGGAGAGGGGACTGATTGGCGTTGAGTTTGAATCCGCGTGCGGTCAGCTCCCTCTCCCTCTGGGAGTGTATGGACCGGGGACATCGCGAACACTTTGTTCGGAGACATAGCGAACAGTTAGCGCAGCGATTTCCCTGATATTACAACTCCGGTCACCCTGTCAATTTGGGCAATACGATGGCTTCCCCAGAAGACATCGTATTGCCCATCCCGAGTACCGTCTCTTACCCCTACACGCTCGCCTACAAACCCTTTCCCCAATTTCCAGGCTTGGCCGTGCCAGTAAATCTCACCTTTGGGCTGTACTTTTCGTACGTCTAGATCACTACTGTATTCGAGCGGAGCCAGTACTTCCTGATACGCCCTTGAGCTGGACGTGTAGCGAGAAGCCGGTACCTGCATGCCGATACCACCATGCGGGCGCTCGTGGTTGTAGACCTGGCGCCATTCATCCAGTGTGAGCTGTGCGCTGGACAGGTCTATCAGGCACATTCCCTTGAACACTTCCCTGATCATGCTGCGATGTTGTCTCTCCAGCTTGCCCTGCGTTTGAGGGTGATAGGGCCGCGAGTGGCTCACCTTTACGCCCTGGCGCATGATCCAGATCTCCAGCCCCGTGTAGCTCTCCGGCTCGTCGCCCCACGGCGCGCCGTTGTCCATCGTCATGCGGTTCGGCAGCCCGTACTGGCGAAAAGCATTGATCAGATGGGCCTGAACCGTGCCGCGCTGCTCGTTGCCGCAGGCAGCGATGGTCAAAAGAAAGCGAGAGTGGTCATCCAGCACGGTCAAGGGATGACAGCGCCCGGTGCGCATGGGCACATGGCCTTTAAAGTCCATTTGCCACAGGTCATTGGGCTGCTCGTGCTCGAATGAGGTGAAGGGCCTGACGAGGCCTGCTTGAGGGTCAATGCGGTCATTACGCTTGAGAATGGCATGAACCGTACTCGCTGCCGGCATGGTGCTGCCACGTCGCTCAAGGCACCCCTTGATCTTGCGTGCGCCCCAGCCGGTGTGCTCGATGTTGAGCGCCAGGATTTGTTGCTCGGGCTCCGGCGCGGTTCGATTGGGCGAAGTGTGGGGGCGACGGGACTGATTTCTCAGCCCGTCCTTACCCGCACACTGGAAGCGTTTGAGCCATTTATAGGCAGTTGTCCGACCGATATTGAAGTGCTCGCACAATGCTGTGATGTTGGCGCCTTCGGCCAAAGCTAAGGAGACAAATTCAAGACGAAGATCCATGGCGGACATCTCTTTCCAGGACACATCACACCTCCTTAAGGGGTCAATGTGTCGTATTAAAAGTGTTCGCGATGTCTCCGAACATTATGTTCGCCATGTCCCCGGTCCATACAGGGAGAGGGTTGGGGTGAGGGTGCCTCTGAGCTGATCAATATCAAAACCCATCCGCTGCTCTTGACCTATGCTCCACGGGTTTTCAAGCTCAAGGAGATGGCCATGAATGCGCCTGCAACCAGCCCCACGCCGGCTACGGCAAAAGCAAAACTTCCCATTGGTCTGGTGATAGCAGTCCTGGTCATGATCGGCATCCTGCTGCTGCCACTGCCCGCCGACTTGCCGGTAGCCGGTCATCGCATGCTGGCGATCCTGGCATTTGCCGTGGTGGTATGGATCACTGAAGCGGTGTCGTACGAAGCCAGCGCCATCATGATTACCTCCCTGATGGCATTCCTGATCGGCATGGCGCCCACCCTGGCGGACCCGTCCAGGCTTTACGGCACCTCTGCTGGCATCACCATGGCCCTGACCGGGTTTTCCAATGCTGCCCTGGCCCTGGTGGCGGGTGCCCTGTTTATCGCGGCTGCCATGACCCACACCGGCCTTGACCGGCGTATTGCCCTGGTCACCTTGTCGCGTATCGGCACCAGCACCCGACGCATTTTGCTGGGGGCGATTGCGGTCACCATTTTGCTCAGCCTGGTGGTACCCAGTGCTACGGCGCGCAGTGCCTGCGTGGTACCGATCATGATGGGGGTGATCCTGGCCTTCGGCGTGGACAAACGCTCCAACATTGCTGCCGGGATCATGATTGTCGTGGCCCAGGGCACCAGTATCTGGAACGTCGGCATTCAAACCGCGGCGGCACAGAACCTGCTGACCGTAGGCTTTATGGACAAGATGCTCGGTGCGCGGGTGAACTGGCTCGACTGGCTGATCGCCGGTGCACCCTGGGCCATCATCATGTCGGCGGTGCTGCTGTTTGTGGTGCTGAAAATGCTCCCGCCAGAGAGTGACAGCATCCCCGGCGGCAAAGAGGCCGTAGAAAAATCGCTGGCCGAACTGGGCCCCATGACCGGCCCGCAGAAGCGCCTGATGGGCGTATCGATCGCCTTGCTGCTGGCCTGGGCCACCGAGGGCAAGCTGCACAGTTTTGACACCACTTCGACCACCTATGCCGGCCTTGTATTCTTGCTGCTGCCGCGCTTTGGCGTGATGACCTGGAAAGACGTGCAGTCGCGTATCCCCTGGGGCACCGTGATTGTGTTCGGGGTGGGTATCAGTTTGGGTACGGCCTTGCTCACCACCCAGGCCGGGCAGTGGCTGGGCGGGCAGGTGGTGGCCAATACCGGGCTGGATCAGGTAGGGCCGCTGGGGATCTTTGCGATTCTGGGCGCGTTTTTGATATTGATTCACCTGGGCTTTGCCAGTGCCACGGCATTGACCTCGGCCTTGCTGCCGATTCTGATCGCGGTGCTGCAAACCTTGCCGGGCGAATTCAACCGCCTGGGTATGACCATGCTGCTGGGTTTTGTGGTCAGCTACGGTTTTATCCTGCCGATTAACGCCCCGCAAAATATGGTGTGCCTGGGCACCCAGACCTTTACCGCGAAACAGTTCGCCAAGGTCGGGTTGATCGTTACGGCGGTGGGTTATCTGCTGATGCTGCTGTTCGGTGCCACGTACTGGAGCTGGCTGGGCTGGATGTAGCCCAGTGGGTGGGAGCGGGCTTGCCCGCGATGGGCGCACTGCGGTCTGACAGACACACCGCGTCGTTCCTATCGCGAGCAAGCCCGCTCCCACAGGTTCAGTTAGCGTTTTCGCTACGTCCGCCGCTGCTGACTTCCGCAGGTACATCCTCGCCCGCCATGCGCTTGCGGAACAGCGAAGTCCGCGCCAGCAGCAAGGTGGTCACCGGCACGGTAATCGACAACAGGATCGGCATCAGCCAGGCATGCAGTACCGGGGTCGATTTAAGGGCGGAAAAGTACAGAATCGAGGCCAGGGCCACGCCCCAAGCGCCAAGAGTCGAAGCCAGTGCCGGCGGGTGCATGCGCTGAAAAAAATCCTTGAGGCGCAACAACCCGATAGCGCCGCACAAGGCAAACAGGCTGCTGAGCACCAGCAGCACAGCCACCGATATTTCGATCCAGAGACTCATTCGATCACCTCGCCACGCAGCAGGAATTTGGCCAGCGCAAACGAGCCGACAAAGCCAAACAGGGCAATCAGCAGTGCGCCTTCAAAGTAGGTGTCACTGGCGTATCTGATACCCAGCACCAGCATCATCAACATGGCCAGGATATACAGATAGTCCAGCGCCAGAACCCGGTCCTGGGCCGAAGGGCCCTTGAACAGGCGGATCACGGTCAAGACCATTGCCAGGCTGAAAATAAACAGGCTGAGCAGGATGGCATTGGTGAGCAGGGCACTCATTCAAAAATCTCCATCAATGGGCGCTCGTAGGCGGTTTTGAAGTGCTCGATAAACGACGCCTCGTCATCCAGGTCGAACACGTGCAGCAACAGCACGCTGCGGTCCAGCGCCAGTTCCGACCAGATGGTGCCGGGCACCACGGTGGTGATCATCGACAGGGCGGCAAGACCGTTGGCATCGCGCAGGTCCAGGGGGATTTTGATAAACCGCGAACGGGGCGGATTTTTGCCGGCGCGCAGTACACCCCAGGCCACGGCAATATTGGAGGCCACCACATCGCGGCCTACCAAAAAGAACAGCTTGATAATCACCCCGGGACGGCGAATCCGCACCGGCAGCGGGCGCAGCGGCGCAAACATCACCGGCGCCAGAATGGCCAGCGCCGCGCCCAGCAGCAGATTGCCGGCACTCAGGGACAGGTTGAGCAACAGCCACAATGCCCACAGTGCCAGGGACAGCCAGGGAGCAGGGAACAGGCGCCTCATGGTTGCACCTCCTGTAGTGTCGCCTTGGCCTGCGGGCTTGGTACAGGGCGGGTGGCAATCACGGCCATGACATAACGCTCGGGGTTGTTCAGGGTGTCGGCGGCGGCCTGGGTATAACGCAGGACCGGCTCAGCCTTGAACGTCAGCACCACACACAGCCCCAGCAGCAGCACGATGGGCAGGCATTCAATGCGGCGCAGGATCGGCGACGGGCGCTCAAGGGGGGTCCAGAAACGCTGGATGCCCATGCGTGCAAAGCCGATCAACGAGGCCAGCCCGGAAAGAATCAACAAGGCCAGCAGGCTCCAGGCCGCGGTTGAGATTGGCGCATCGGTGGCATTGCCCAGCCCCAGCGGATTGAGCAGGGCATTGAGCAGGCCAAGTTTGCCGATAAAGCCCGACAGCGGCGGCATGCCGATGATTAGCAGCGCGCAGGCGATAAAGCTCAGGCCCAGAAAGGCCATCGTCCACGGGATGACCAGCCCGACCACCACTTTCTGTTCGTCGTCCAGGTTGCTGCCCCGGGGCGGGGCCGTGGGCTCGCTGAGGCTGGGCGTGACCTCGACATCATCCTCAAGCACAAGGTCGGCAGAAGAACGCGAGCGTTCAATCAGCTCGGCCAGCAGGAACAGCGCACTCAGGGCCAGGGTGGAACTGACCAGATAGAACAGTGCGGCGCTGGTCAGGTTGGGCTGGGCGAAGCCCACGGCCGACAACAGGATCCCGGCAGACACCAGAATACTCAGGCTGGCCATGCGCTCCAGGCGCTGGGCGGCGAGGATGGCGATGGCGGCGCAAACAATGGTGGCCATGCCGCCGTAGATCAGCCAGTCACCGGCAAAGTACGCCGATGCCCCGGCTTGCCCGGAGAACAGCAGGGTCCACAGGCGCAGCACGGTATAGATACCGACCTTGGTCATGATCGCAAACAGCGCCGCCACCGGCGCACTGGCCGACGAGTACGCCGGTACCAGCCAGAAGTTAAGCGGCCACATGCCGGCCTTGGCCAGAAAGGCCACCGCCAGAATGGCCGTGCCGGCATGCAGCAAGCCGCGATCGGCCTCGGGCACCAAAGGGATCTTCAGCGCCAGATCGGCCATGTTCAAGGTGCCGGTCACCCCGTAGATCAACGCCGCACCGATCAGGAACAGCGACGATGCCAGCAGGTTGATAGAGATGTAATGCAGCCCCGCCGACACCCGCGCCTTGCCCGAACCATGCAGCATCAAACCGTAGGAGGCGGCCAGCAGCACTTCGAAAAACACGAACAGATTGAACAGGTCGGCAGTCAGGAAGGCGCCGTACAGGCCCATCAGCTGGATCTGGAACAACGCGTGGAAGCTGGCCCCGGCACGGTCCCAGCGGGCCATGGCGAACAGCAGGGCGCAACTGGCGATGATACCGGTCAGCACCAGCATCAAGGCGCTCAGGTGATCGACCACCAGGGCAATCCCGAACGGCACTTGCCAGTTGCTCGGCAGGTACACGCCAATCGAAGCCGGAATCGCTTGCTCGCGAGTCCACAGCAACAGCATCACCGAAATACCCAGGCCGAGCAGGGTCGAGACCAGGTTGATCCGCGCCTTGAGCGGGCGGTGTTTTTCCCCCAGCAACAGCATGCAGGCAGCGGTCAGCAGCGGCAGCAGAATGGGCGCGACAATCAGGTGCGGCATTACATTCATTCTTTTGGCTCCCGGCCATCAACGTGGTCGGTACCGGTCAGGCCCCGAGAGGCCAGCAAGACCACCAGAAACAGCGCGGTCATGGCAAAACTGATGACGATGGCAGTGAGTACCAGTGCCTGGGGCAGCGGGTCGGTGTAATTGAGCAAGTCCTGGGGCACGCCGTCCTTGATCACCGGCTCCTTGCCGATAAACAGGCTGCCCATGCTGAAGATAAACAGGTTAACCCCGTAAGACAGCAGGCACAGGCCCATGACCACCTGAAAGGTTCGCGGGCGCAGAACCAGCCAGGTGCCCGATGCGGCCAATACTCCGATAGCGATGGCGATGACTTCTTCCATCAGGCGGCTCCTTCTTTGGATGCAAGAGGCGGTTGCAGGGCAGGCAGCGGGGCAAGCTGATTGCTCGGGCGATGGGCGCGCACCGACTGGTGAGCCAGTGCCGTCAGGATCAGCAGCGTTGCACCGACCACCACCGCATACACGCCAATATCGAAGAACAGGGCGCTGGCCACATGAATATCGCCCAACAGCGGCAGGCTGAAGTGAGCGGTGTGGGTGGTCAGGAACGGATAGCCCAGGGGGATCGAGCCCAGCCCGGTCAGGGTTGCGCATAACAGCCCGGTACCCATCCAGCGCAGCGGTCGCAGGCTCATTTGCGCCTCCACCCACTGCGTGCCGGCAACCATGTACTGCAGGATAAACGCCACACTCATCACCAGGCCGGCGACAAAGCCACCGCCGGGCTGGTTGTGACCGCGCATGAACAGATACATCGACACCACAAAGGCGATCGGCAGCAACAGGCGCACCAGCACCGCTGGCACCATCATAAAGCCCAGGGCGGTGTCACTGGCGCTGCGCGGGTTGACCAGGTCGGTCATCACGTCCTTGGCCAGCAAGCGCTGCTGGGCAGGCAATTGCATGCTCTCTTTGGACGGGCGGAAGCGGCGCAGCAGGGCAAACACGGTCAGCGCCACGGCGGCCAGTACGGTGATCTCGCCGAGGGTGTCGAAGCCGCGGAAGTCCACCAGCATCACATTCACCACATTGCTGCCGCCGCCTTCAGGCAGGGCGCGGCTGAGGTAGAACGAGGAGATATCGTTGGGTGTTTGACGGGTCAGCATCGCGTAGGACAGCAACGCCATGCCGCCACCGACCGCGGTGGACAGCAGCAAGTCGCGCAAGCGACGGACCTGGGCCTTGCGCAACGTGCCCGGCAGCGGTGAAACCTCTTCGATCCGACGCGGCAGCCAGCGCAGGCCCAGCAGGATCAACACCGTGGTCACCACTTCAACCACCAGTTGGGTCAACGCCAGATCAGGCGCCGAAAACCATACGAAGGTCACGCAGGTCATCAGGCCGCATACGCTGACCATGGTCAGGGCTGCGAGACGGTGGTACTTGGCTTGCCAGGCAGCGCCCAGGGCACAGGCAATCGCAATCAGCCACAGGGTGATAAACACGATCGAGCCCGGTATTTTCGGGCGGTCGCCCCAGCCCAGCCCGCTGTACAACATCGGGATCAGCCCGGCGATCACGGCGACCAGAATCAACAAAAACAGCTGGGTTTGCAGGCGCTGGGTGCTGATGCGGCGTTCCAGGCGCCGCGCGCCGCGCATGATCACCACCAGGCTGCGCTCGAAGAAGCGTTTGCCATTGAAATACTGGATCAGCGGCGGCAGCGGGAAGCGGTCGAGCTTGAGCTGCTTGCGCAACAGCACATACAGCACGATACCGCCGGACATGGCGATCAGGCTCATGATCATGGGGGCATTCAGGCCGTGCCAGATGGCCAGGCTGTACTCGGGCAACTCACCCCCCACCACGGGTTGAGCCGCTGCAGCAAGCAGCGGGCCGACGGTTTGCGCCGGGAAAATGCCCACGGTCAGGCAGGTAAGCACCAGCAGTTCAACCGGGGCACGCATCCAGCGCGGTGGCTCGTGGGGTGTATGGGGCAAGTTGGTCGCGGGTGGGCCGAAGAACACATCCACCGTAAAGCGCAGGGCATAAGCCACGCTGAAGGTACCGGCGATCGTCGCAATGACCGGCAGGGCGATTTCTACCCAAGCCGTGGAATTGATAAACACGGTTTCGGCAAAGAACATCTCTTTGGACAGAAACCCGTTCAACAGCGGCACCCCGGCCATCGAGGCACTGGCCACCATGGCCAGGGTCGCGGTGTAAGGCATGAGCTTGAACAGGCCGCTGAGCTTGCGGATATCCCGTGTGCCAGTCTCATGGTCGATAATCCCCGCCGCCATAAACAGCGACGCCTTGAACGTGGCGTGGTTGAGGATATGGAACACCGCAGCCACAGCGGCCAGCGGGCTGTTCAGGCCCAACAGCAGGGTAATCAGGCCCAGATGGCTGATGGTGGAGTAGGCCAGCAGGCCTTTAAGGTCATTTTGAAACATCGCGCAATAGGCGCCCAGCACCAGGGTGCAGGCGCCGGCGCCACTGACAATCCAGAACCACTCTTCGCTGCCCGACAGCGAAGGCCACAGGCGCGCAAGCAAAAAGACCCCGGCCTTGACCATGGTTGCCGAGTGCAGATAGGCCGATACGGGGGTTGGCGCCGCCATGGCGTGGGGCAACCAGAAATGGAACGGGAACTGCGCGCTCTTGCTCAGGGCGCCGATCAGGATCAGCGGCAGCAGGATCGGATACAGGCTGTGGGCGCGGATCTTGTCGCCAGCAGCCAGCACGGCATCCAGATCATAGCTGCCGACGACATGGCCGAGCAGCATAACCCCCGCCAGCAGACACAACCCACCCGCGCCCGTGACCATCAGCGCCATATAAGCGCCGCGACGGGCATCCGAGCGGTGGTGCCAATAACCAATCAGCAAGAATGAAAAGAGGCTGGTGAGCTCCCAGAAAAACACGATCTGGATCAGGTTACCCGACAACACCAGGCCCAGCATGGCCCCCATAAACGCCAGGAAAAACGCAAAAAAGCGCGGGACCGGGTCCTCGGGTGACATGTAATAACGGGCGTACAGCGACACCAGCGTGCCGATGCCAAGCACCAGAATCGAGAACAGCCAGGCGAACCCGTCCAGGCGCAGAACGAAATTCAGGCCGAGGCTGGGCAGCCACATGAACTCTTCACGGATAACCCCACCGTGGGCAATCTGTGGATAGAGCAGGGCTACTTGTACAGTACCGATCAAAGCAATCAGACCGGCCAACAGTGATTCACTGTTACGTGCGTTATGCGGCAAAACAGCCGCCAGACAGCTGCCGATAAAGGGCAGAAGCAGTAGAACTATCAGGGACATAGGCTTCTAATCTGCAGGAGTTTGTAAGCGATCATACGGGGCGGGCTGCAGATCACCAACAGCAAACCTGTGGCTGAATCCTACAAAGACTGTCGATAACCTGTCTGGTTTCCTACAGCTCTACCCCTATATAAGCGCTTGTAAGTAAAAAAAATCGTACCGTCTTACAGGCTTGCAGCTTTAATCGCAGGCTTGATCGCCTTGCTTGTCCTCAAGCGCTTCGGGCTTTTTACCCTTGGTTTTTAACTCACTGACGATCACCGCTGCAACAATCAATACGGCACCCAGCAAGGCAATGCCTGGCAAACGCTCGCCCGCCAGGCGCCCGGCGATGCCTGCCCAGACCGGCTCGCCGGCATAAATCAGGGTGGCGCGGGTGGGTGAAACGCTTTTCTGTGCCCAGTTCATGGCCACCTGAATCACCGCACTGGCGCCACCCAGGCCGACAGCACTGGCTAACAATAGCCATGAAAAGCCAGGAATGGCCTCTTGTGTTGGAATAATCATCAAAAAGGCCAGAATGGACGCCGTACTGAGCTGCACCACCGTGACGCGGCGCACATCCACCTTGCCCGCATAAGCACTGATCAGAATAATCTCCGCCGCTATGGCAATGGCACTGATCAACGTGGCGATTTCCCCCGGGCTGAAATCCAGCGATGCGCCGCCGGGGCCGGACAGCAGCATGAGCCCGGTAAAGGCCAGCATGATCCCCAGGCTCGGCATCAACCCGGGCCTGCGCCCCAGCACCAGCCATTGCAGCAGGGGCACGAAAGGCACATACAGCGCGGTAATAAACGCCGACTGGCTACTGGGAATGGTTTGCAGGCCGATCGTCTGCAAACCGTAGCCGAGCATGATCGACACCCCGATAAACATCCCTGCCTTGAGCTCGAACAGCGTGATGCCACGCAAACTGCGCAGAGAAAACAGCGCGACCATGGCCGCCGCGGCCGCAAAACGCAGGCCGACAAAAAACATCGGCCCACTTGCCGTCAAGGCATGTTGTACCAATAGAAAGGTGATGCCCCAGACCATGGTGATCAGGATCAGCACACACTCCGCTTTACTGAAGCGGGACGTCAATGACAGCAACCCGGGTAGTTTCAATGACATTGCAACCTTGCGTGTGACGGGAATGGAGACGCACAATGCGCCAAAGCTGGGCAGTATACTGCGCAGCCCCACAAGGTGAGCAATATAGTGCCCAAAGAAAATTCACAACGCACATCCGTTCTCCAGCACGTCAGCCAGAACGTACGACGTCTCAGGCTGCTTGCGCACCTGAGCCAGAGCGCATTGTCAGAACAGTCCGGGGTAAGCCGGCGAATGCTGGTGGCGATCGAGGCAGGCGAAAAGAACGTCAGCCTGAGCACCCTTGACCGTGTGGCGGAGGCGTTGAACGTAGCCTTTAGCGACCTGATCCAGGCCCCGGGTTCCGCGGACCCGAGCCGCATCAACGAAGTGGCCTGGACGGGCACGCGGGTGGGCAGCAAGGCAGTTCTACTGTCCAAGGCCAGCGCCACACGGGAAGTAGAACTGTGGGAATGGACCCTGGAGCCGGGTGAGGAATACCACTCCCAGGCGGATGCCGAGGGCTGGAGCGAACAGCTCTACGTATTTGAGGGTTGCCTGACCCTGGTGATGGACGACCGGACGCTGCATATAGCGGCGGGCGAGTTCCATATGTACGCCAGTAACCGCCCCCATGCCTACCGCAACGAAGGCGACGGACTACTGCGCTTTGTACGCAACGTCGTGATCTGAAAACGGGGGGCTGAAAAATAACTAAAAATTATTAGAATTCAGGGGGTTGCCAGCTTCCAGCTTCTAGTACATAATGCGCGCCATCAGCCCGGGGGCAACAACCTGAAGTGCTGAAGAATCAAATGCTTGTAGCGATATAGTCGCAGTAACAAACTCTTGTTTTTGATGTTTCCAAGGAATCATCAAGCACAATTGGCCGAATAGCAAAATGGTTATGCAGCGGATTGCAAATCCGCCCACGCCGGTTCGATTCCGGCTTCGGCCTCCACATTCGAAAGCCCCGTAGATCAAGGTCTGCGGGGTTTTTTTATGCCTGCGATTTGGCGTATCACTTCCGCAATTTTTGGGATCGCTTCCGCAACCAACTTTGGGTCAGTGCGTAATTTGGACGCTTTGCTTGGATATTCCCCCGCCACCCTTCACTACTGAGGGGTTGTTGCCTATGATTCAGCTCTTTCGGCAATAGCTGAAAGCGCCTGTTAGCGTGGCCGTAGAATCAGGTACTATCGGCATCATTCAAATTGATCGTTTGCCTGAGTCATTCCTTGTCTTTCTCCTTGCGTGTTTGCGTCTGTGGTGTGGGCGCTAGGTTATCAATGGGCTATAGTGGAATGATGGAAATGACCTTCGGCTACGACTCTGTGGACGAATTTGGTCCGAAGAATATCTACTTTAAAGAGCGCACATGAATTTAGATATCGAGTCATTAGCCCGCGAGATGACTGGAGAAATAGGAGAGGCCTTGTTCCTCGAACTGAGTAATGCCTCATGGGACCAGTTGAAGTGTAATGAAATTAAAGACCTTGGCATTTCTTTTGGGTCTCACCAAGGGGTAGTCAGAAATCGTCACGAGGATCGGTCGGCAGTAGCGCAGATATCCGCAGCAAATGGAGAAAGCTACCTCGTTGCTGTGGTGTGCGATGGGGTGGGAGGGTCGAAAAATGGTGATTTAGCTGCTTCAATCGCAGTAGCGACCCTTTTTTCCGAACTATCCCGTGTCAAGACGGCAATTTCAGGAGAGCAAATTCTTACTCATGTTATACGTAGAATGGATGACAAAGTTAGAGATTGCTTGTCTGGGAGTGGCTCTACAACGGCAAGTATTATCCTTGCAACCTCCGCTGGCGAGTTTGTCGGTGGCAGTATAGGTGATAGTAGAATATATACGTGGGATCCTTCTAAGGATAAGAAGCTCACGCAAATAAGTGAGGATGATACTCTTGCTAATGAAGCTAAAAAGCTTAATTTACAGGATGTATCTGCTCTTGCCCAAAAAGGACTCCTGGCAAGTCTTTCGCAGGCGATTGGCGAGTCTGGTAGAGAGTCAAGAGAGTTAAATATTGTCGTAAACAAGATTGAGGAGTTCTCAAGCTCGGTTGTTCTCTGTTCGGACGGATGCTGGAAACATGATTCGACAGGGTTTGAGTTAGTTGTTGTTAATGCAAAATCCTCAATAGAATCCAGTAGAAGAGCTCTGGCGTTGGCGAATTGGACTGGAGGAACGGATAACTCCTCTATAATTATTATTGAAGATGTATCGAAATTGATTGGCTGGTGTAGGCTTAATGCGATAAAGAGATCTGAGAGTGCTCGGTTAACAGTTTGGCTAGCAGATCAGAGATTTACGCTTCTCATGAGTTATGTTTTTTCTGCGCATCGCTCAGAGCTGACCCCGTCTGTAGTAGAGAAAAACACACTCAAACGTTATGCTCGATCCAAATTAAAAAAAGATATAGAGCTTCCTAGGCAATTGGATCTAGTAGAAAAGACAGAGGCAAAAATTCGTCAGAGATCGCTTACCCGTCCAAAGATACAGATAACAGTTGATGGGGCAGAAGAAGCTGATGGCAATAATAAATAATAAATAATAAATAATAAATAATAAATAATAAATAATAAATAATAAATAATAAATAATAAATAATAAATAGTAAATAGTAAATAGTAAATAGTAAATAGTAAATGGAATTCTTATGTTACCTCCGCGATATAAAATATTGTCTGCAAGACCTATGCTGGGTGGCTTTGGTGCAGTTGAAGTGGTGCATGATACATTCTTAGATAGGTCGGTAATGTTTAAGTCAATGCAAAGCATTGATGATGCTGATCAGTTGCTTAACGAAGTAAGGCATTTGTCGAGTGCCCGCTCGCGTCACATTGTAGAAATCTACGATGTCATTCTTAATCAGGATGGAGTGCCCGAGGGTATAATCATCGAGCGGTTGACTGGACGGGATTATTCCGCCTTTTATGCGGAGGCTCCTGGTGATATTTATGGGTATATAAAAACGCTCTATCAAATTTCAACAGCGCTGGCCAGTCTTCATAGCAACGGTATAGTGCATCGCGACTTAAAATTAGACAATTTTAGAGATTCAGCATCTGGAATTTTGAAGCTTTTTGACTTTGGGATATCTACTGCGGACCCTGGCTACTACACAATAAATAGTAGGGCTACTCTAGTTTATGCGGCTCCAGAGTTCTGGAGTAATAATGTCAAGATCACTCCAGAGATGGATGTTTATGCATTTGGTATCTGTGCTTGGGCCCTAGCACAAAATACATTTCCATCTCAGCTTATGCAGCAACCCCCACAGTCTCTCAGTTTGGCACCTTCTATACAGACTGCTCTCCCTGATCTGCCAAGTGAGATTTCAATCCTAATAGACTCTTGTTTGTGTGTTGATTATTTGCGGCGTCCAAAAGCAAGTGCGATTAGTGATTTGTGTGCGCGTTATTTGGTTAGAAATAAACATAGAGGCCTTTTTGTAGTGGGCCAGAATGCAATATACGAGTTAACAAATACGAATCGTAATGTAAGTATAGATCTCGGTTATCTTGGGAAAATTCGGGTTGACTACAATGGTCTTGATTTTGAAGTGGGTGCTGTTGCAGGTGATGTTTATATAAATAACAATCCTCTACTGCCAGGCGCAAAGCTTTCTGAGGCATGTGTTCTAACCTTTGGTAAGGCAGAGCTTAGCTATAATCGTGAGTGGGTAACCTTCTCTTCATCTCGTCCTGAGGTTGTATTATGAGTAACGTGTTTTCGGCGGGGCAAATTTTGGCTGGACGTTATGAAATAATCAAGTACCATGCAGCGGGTGGTATGCAGGAAGTGTATGTCGCGCAAGACCTATCGCTGGGCCGTATAGTTGCGTTGAAAACGCCAAAGGCCGGCGTTGTAGATCGACGGTTTAGGCGTGGCGCTGAAATGGGGGCCCGTGTAGTACATCCAAATATTGCTGCTACATTTGATTACTTTGAAGATGAAAATATAACATTTTTAGTCGAGGAGTTTGTGCAAGGTAGAGATCTTGCAAAGCTTCTTGAAGATGAATTTTATTACTTAGATCCTGCTTTGGCGGCTCATATATTACATCATATGGCAAAGGCTATAAATGAAGCTCATCGAGTTGGGATTTGTCATCGAGATCTAAAGCCAAGTAATATAATGACATCTGGAGATCCAGGTGTTACTACTTTGAAGCTCACTGATTTTGGTATTGCAAAACTTGCAGAGTCAGAAATTGAAGTTGAAATGAACTTGTTCGATGAGGACGAGTCGACGCTAACCACGTCTAATACTTTGCTAGGTGCGGTTCCTTATATGGCTCCCGAATGTTGGGTGAATTGGAAAGCTGCAGGTCGTCCTATGGACGTATGGGCTTTTGGCTGCATTGCATATCAGCTATTGGTCGGGGTCCCCCCTTTCGGTGTGGGTCGTGCAGCTATCTTCAACGTGGGGCGATTATTGTATACAGGAGTAAGCATCACTAAGCCGGATTGGTTTAACTCTCATAAAGTGACTGAAGTATTAGAAGATGGTCTCTGGGATATCATCCAAAGATGTTTATCTTTGGAAGCCGATAATCGTCCAAAGTCCTCTGAAATCGTGGATGCATTCAATCTTTTGTGTTACGCCTCTACCGATCGGAATGTTGGGCATGTAAGTGATTTTCGTATTAGTTTGTACGGTGGAGGGACCGGGAACTACGGATTTATTGATGCCGGAGTTGGGGGGTCTACTTTTTTTCATAATAGTGTTTTTTTCGGAAATAAAGCTGCTGCTAAAGGTCAGCGAGTGAGCTTCAGTAGATACCCTGGAGTTCCTTATGCAAGGTGCTCTCCTGTACTGTTGTTAAAGCCAGGTGTTGCTTAGTTTTCGTTGAAAAAAGGCTAAGCTTGCCTGCCTTTATCTTAAGGCAGGCTTGGTGCTATTGGTTTAATAGTTTTCGTAAAATGGTTATCATTTGAAACGGAACGGAAGGGCGGTATGCGAATTATTTCGTAGGTTTAACTATCTCCCCAATCCGCCGATATACTTTCTTCGTAATATCCTCGGTCGAGTGCCCTAGCAAGCGGCTTGCATGCGCCAACTCAATCTCACTCGCCACCTTGGGCCGAATATCCTTGAACTGAAACTGCCGAATGCTGGCAGCAAGTACCGGGTCACCATCCGCAGATGCTTTAATTGCGGCTTTCTCCCGCGCATCATCCCATCGGTTACGCAGCATCTGCTGGCTCATTCGCAGGCCCGACGCATTGGTGATCAGTGTCGAGGTCTTGATGCCGTTGATGGCTCTGCGCTCCAGCAGATCATTGATAAAGGCACTTAGCCCTGATTGGACGCCAGCTTCTTCCAGCCGAAGGCGGAGGCGCTTTTCAGTTTTGCCTTGGCCGATCAACAAAAAGCCATTGCTCAAGTCTGTTTTCGCGATTTTGAGTACATCGGCAGGGCGCTGGCCGGTCAGGTAGGCCAGGTCCATTGCGTCTTTGAGTTCTTGCGCTGCCTCGGCATAGACCGCGTTCCACACAGCCTCTCCGGCGTAAAAGTCCCGTGGTTTTTCTTTGTTACGGCGCACGCCTAAGCAGGGGTTGGCTTTTTCCGTCAGGCCCCATTCGCGGGCGATGGTGAAGGCGTGGGAGAGCAGTGCGATTTCACGGTTGGCCCTGACCTTTGCCGTTCTGGCATCACGGTATTGGGCCACTACCTGGGGCGTGATCGATTCAATTGGGGCGCTCTCAAAGGCTCGTCTGAGCTGTTTGAGTTCTTTATGGTTGTCGGATTGGGTGCGGATGGATTTGCCGGGGATGATTTCTTTTTCGTACCGGTCAAACAGGTAACCCATCAAGCGGCTGGATTTCGGAGGGGCTTTGCGTTCCAGTCTGGCCCATTCCACCTTGGCTTGGTCGAGGTCTGTGCCTAGGGGGATCTCCTTGCGTTTACCGGCTGTATCCCTGCCATTGTAATAATACGTAATCCAGACCTGTCCCTTTTTCCCCTTGCGGGTGCGGCGGATCATGCGCGGTGGGAGGTCGCGGTTTTCCGGTTTTTTGTGGCGCATGACTCAGCTCACTTTTGACAGGTCGAGCGTCCAGGTTTCGACCACGGCATTGGTTTCTGAAGGAGTCACTCCGGCCAGTTTCAACCGTGCATAAATACGGCCTACGATAGGGCGCCGTGCGCCGGTCAATTCGTAATGCCAGCCATGCTGTTCCAGCCAGTTTATTTGCGAGCGGGCCAGCTTGAAGCCCGTAATTGCGCTGATCTCGTCTTGTGCGAGAATTTCGCTTTGGATATCCATGGATTGATTAACCTCCTGATTTAGGAGTTTCAGCCAGTCTTGTTTTTTGGTTGTAGGGAGCACATGCGTCCAGAAACTGAGCCAGATCTTGCAGAAAAATCACAGGCGCTGCCCGAATTGACCCATGCAGACGTGTGAGCCGGATCTGGATCTTCCCGGATTTGATTGCATGCAGGAGATAGCGCTCTGTCTTGATATGCGGGAGATATGACTCCCGAAATTGTGTCAGCGACAGGCAGGGTGTATCCCAGTGTCTTAGTAACTGCTCATAAGTAGAATTCGGAACCATCCACTCCGAAGACACGATCAGCCCCTCGCAGGAAACAGGTATTCCAAATAATTAGCATAAGTGAGGGTTTCTGCAATAGCGTAAGCTATTTTGTGGAGTGTTGAATTTACTATTTGCTAAATACACATTTTGGAAATTGTAATGAAATCTAATGATTAGCTTTTGTTTTTCAGCTTCAGAGTGAGCGTTAAAGTGATTGCTCAGATTGATACAAAATTTTGCTGCCCGGCAAAATTCCGCCTACATGATGAATATGCTTGATCTCTTCACGGCTTAACGAGAGTCGCCCGGTGCTGCCAGTCAAAGGCATCAGGCTAAATACCCCTTCATTCTCGAATAAAAGCTCTTTGATCATGCCAGTACCGTCCAGCAGTTCGATGATTACATACTCCCCAGGTACCAGCGAATGGTTGGGTTCAACCCAAACAGCCCAGCCATTGCGTATGGCTGGCGCCAAGGCATCGCCTTTGAATCTCAGCGAATAAGTCTCTGGGTCGCTGCTTGGTACAAGAAGCCACCCTGCGACAGGTTCCAGGGATGACCAGTGATCGCTGTTTTTCAGTGGTACTACACCGCGTATTTTTGAACGCAGAAATAGCGGGTAGCTCTGGGAGTCAACACCGTTGATTGCATTAGCGACCATGTCCGTCCTTGGCATCACTAAAGTGCCGGTTGTTAGGCCTATCTTGTGTTCGAGCTTTGTTGCTGCCCGGTCACCCATTGGGCGATGACCATTGAGCATTTGAGAGAGGTATGACGCATCGAGGTCGTATTGTTCGGCGAAATCCTTGGTTTTTCGCACACCGATAATGCTTCTAAGTGTGTCAACGCGAAGCTGGTTAATGTCCATAGGCTTCTATTCCGGCTTATTTAGCGTTTAGTAAAATCTATTTTGCGCTTGCGGTCAAAATTAGCTAGAGCTAACATTTTAAGTTCAAGGGGAGGGTCGCCGTTATGAACCTGCGTTCCTATATCAAGACCTTGGACAAACCTACATTCGAACACTTTGCGGGTGCCTGCCAAACAACTGTTGGTCAGCTGCGACAAGTGGCCTACGACAACAGGCGTGCCAGCGCCAAGCTGGCAATCAATATCGAACGTGAGACTTGCGGGGCCGTGACTTGTGAAGAACTACGAAACGATATTGATTGGGCATTTTTACGCAGGTCCAGCCTGGCGTAAATTTTCAGGCGTTGAGTGACCAACGAATCTTCGTCCTCAGGTTTAGCCATGCAGGAGGTACTGCATGAACCATCCGCCAACGTGTGCTGATTGGGCAAAACGTTATATAGACGCTTTCGATCTTGCGCTAGTGGCCATTGAGCCCGGCAAGAAAGCGCCCAAAGGAAAGGCCTGGAACAAAGCCGGTGGCTACTTCTCAGATGCCGACCAAGCTACGGCGTTTTGGCTCAAGCACCCACATCACAACATGGGTGTTGTACTCGGCCCCAGTCAACTGTGCTCGCTGGATGTAGATGATGTGCAGTGGACACGTCAGGTGTTGAGCGATCAGTTAGGAGTAGACCTGGATCATCTTGCTCTGACGTGCCCCACTGTAGTGGGCAATCCGCAGCGCATGCGTCTTTTGTTTCGCGTGCCCGTCGGGATCGAATTAGGCCGGCATGCACTGGCTTGGCCCAACCAGAAAGATCCGGATGGCTCGTTATTTAAATCAGTCGTCCAGTTACTGAAGGCGGCAGAAGCCTCTGCTGATCAATCGGCAGTTGCCACTTTGAAAGCGCAGGCTGAAGCGCTCAAAAGATTTATCGTATTCGAGTTTCGCGCCGGTCTGGTTCAGGATGTATTGCCGCCTTCTATTCACCCCGGCACCGGCAAGCCTTATGTCTGGAAAACCCCGCCTTCAATCGAAGGTTTCCCGGTACTCATCCCTCAACTCCTTAACGCCTGGAAGAACTGGGATCTGTTCAAACGTGACGCCGAAATGGCCTGCCCATGGTGGGTCAAAACCAAACCTTCTCTCAAGACCAGAGCATCCCGAGTTGAAGGCGCAAGCCCCTCTGTGATCGAGCAATTCAACCACGCCCACAATGTCGAGTCATTGCTCAGCTCCCACGGTTACACCCAACACGGCCAACGCTGGCTATGCCCGCAAAGCAGCACGGGATTGCCCGGCGTTTCAGTGACTGATGGTAAGGTGTATTCCCATCACGGTGCAGACCCGTTGGCTAATGGACATCAGAATGATGCCTTTGCCGTGTATTGCCTGCTGCAGCATGGCGGCGATGTGTCGAAAGCGGTCAAGGCTGCCGCATGCTTGCTTGGGCTCAACGAAAAATCAGCCAGCAAAACCTGCACCCCGAGCAAGTCACTCAAGCCAGTTCCTGTGGAACCCGGCACAGACTGGAAATCCTGCCTGCGCCGCACCGAGGACAATGCCCTGCGTGCCGAGCTGACCAACGCCTATCTGATCCTCAAGCACGCGCCTGAATGGCAAGGTGTACTGGCCTTTAACGAGTTCTCCTGTCGGATTGAAAAACTCAAACTTCCTCCGGTTTTCGGCGGCGAGGTGGGGCCGTGGCTGGATGTGGATGCTGGTAAAACCTTGGTGTGGTTGCAGATGGTATGGAATCTGCGTTTGCGCAGCAGCCTGGTTGTCGAAGAGGCTGCCCAACTGGTGGCCTGTGATGCCCGCTTTCATCCCGTGCGCGAATGGCTCGAACGCCTCCCTCCTTGGGACGGACAACCCCGTTTGCCGCACTTGTTACCTACGGTGTTCGGAACCGAGGACAACGATTACACCCGGCATATCGGACAGTCATTGTTGGTGTCTTCCGTCGCCCGTGTGATGCAACCGGGCTGCAAGGTCGATGAAATGGTGGTGCTGGAAGGCGGGCAGGGGCTGGGCAAGTCGACCTGCATTGCCGAGCTGTTCGGGTTTGACTGGTATCTGGAAACCAGCGAGCCGCCGACCACCAAGGACTTTTATGTGACGATGCAGGGCCATACCGTGGTTGAAATTGGCGAGATGCAGAGTTTTTCCAAGGCCGATATCAACCAGGTAAAAATGGCCATAACCCGCCGCGATGACAAGTACCGTGCGCCCTACGAGCGGCACGGGGAAAGTCATCCCCGCCAGTGCGTATTTATCGGCACCACCAATGCTGACACCTACCTTAGCGATCCAACGGGGGCGCGACGTTTTCTGCCGGTGCTCGTGCACAAGGCAGACGTTGAGTACATCCGCCAATGGCGCAAAGAGCTATGGGCAGAAGCACTGCATCTGTACACGACCGGGTTCCAGTGGTGGGACTACCCCCAGGATATTGCCCGCGAGGAGCAGGACGCCCGCTATGTGGAGGACCCTTGGGAGGAAATCATCATCAACTACCTGGAAGGGCAGGCACCGCAAGCCCATTACCCGGATGGTTTATGGGGGCCCATTAATGAGGTCACGACCATGACACTGCTAAAAAATGCACTGCAAATGGACATCGCCAAAATGAACAAACCTGAGCAGCGCCGGGTGGCGGAAATTCTGCGGCGGTTGGGCTGGCTCAAGTCCAGGCAAAAGCGGGTCCCAGGCACCCTCAAGCGCATAAGGCCGTATTTGCGGCCGGAGGCCGAGCGTTCAGCGGCTTAGGTGTCACTAGTGTCACCGGCTCTGTCACCAATGCATGACTGATAAAAGTTAACGAAATCAAACGTGTCACTAATGTCACCAGTGTCACTACGGGTTTTGTAACCCTATACACACTGCTTTTTCCCCGCAGCGATATAGCCCGTAAAAGCGTTGTATATGTTTTTACTTTTTAAGTGGTGACAGTAGTGACATTGGTGACAGCTTTGATTTGAAGAGAGTTCTTGTGTCACCAACCGTCACCAATGTCACTAGTGGGAGTAAGCGCCGATGATCACTGAAATCGAAACCCTGATGCATCACTGGGCCGAGCAGACCCGACGCTGCGGGATGGAAGCCAGCCTTAGCAGCCCGATGGGTACCTTGATGGAGTTTGCCGGGGGTATGCCGCGTAATCTGCCGGGGCCGCGTGAACTGATGGCCAACGGGGCAGGGCCGGATCATATTGCTCGCGAAATTGAAGCGGCCCTGGCTCGACTGGAGCACCGAGGTGAACGGGGGCAGTTGTTGGTCAAGCTAGCGAGCCTGCGCTATCTGCCTGTACCGGCATTGTCGGTCCCCCGGCAGATGCAGTTGCTCGCGTTGCCGTCGACGGCAGATCGCACTTATCGCAACTGGGTTCAGAGCCTGCACGAGCAGGTGATGAGCGACCTGTTAAGGCGTGCCAATCACCGCGCTGCCTGACCGTTTGTCAGGGTACTTCCCTCAACCCTGCGCCAACTGTGCGTCAACCTTGCGTCAACTCCACAGACCGAAAAATGGCGCTTCACGGGCTTTCCGTTCGGGGGTAAAAGATCACTATGTTGTTTTACCTGCGCCCGAGTCCCCTCCCTCAAGCGGCGCCCCGTTAGCCCTGCCTCTGCCGCAGGGCTTTTTTATTCCATCTGTCCGGAGATCGTGCAGATGTCAGGCTGGTCTGAGAAACCCTATGTGATTGCGGCAATTCTGGCGTGGCTCAGCGAGCAAGCGCCTGTGATTTTCGCCGCGACTTTGGCCTTTTTCATGGCTGCACTGCGGATCATCTACGGTGGCGGCTCCAGGCGTCGGGCGCTGCTGGAAGGTGCCCTCTGCGGTGGGCTGACCATCACCATGATCTCGGGCATGGACTACTTTGGACTGCCTCTGGCCATGGCCGGATTTGTCGGTGGCTGGATTGGTTTTCTGGGCGTCGAGAAGGTCCGCGATCTGGCCGAACGCTTTGTCGGCTACAAACTCCCCCGGCGCAACGGCGACTGAGCATGTACAGCTATCGCTGGCAGCGCGCCCGGATTGGCTGGTTGAGAAAACACCCACTGTGCGCCGAATGCGAACACCATGGCCGCGTCACCCAGGCAACAGTGGTTGATCATATTCAGGCCCATCACGGCGATACCGAACTGTTCTGGGATCGCACCAACTGGCAGTCGCTGTGCAAGCATTGCCACGATGCCCACAAGCAGCGTTTCGAGAAGTCCGGTGTTGTGCTCGGTTGTACTGCCGCTGGTGACCCTATCGACCCCAAACATCCATGGAATCAGGGGAGGGTGGGGTAAAAGTTGCCCGGCCTTTCGCTCCTAGACCCCGCGCCCCCCTTTTTGTGCAACGCCGGGAAATATCAGGGGTAGGCCTTTGAGGGAGAGGGCGCTCCAGGTTGAAATCTGAGGTGTTGGATGGCAGGAAATCAAAACTCTGGACGTCATGCAAAGCCCGCTATCGTGCATTTGCTCAACGGCAACCCCAGCAAGAAGAACCGAGAGGCGCTTGAGCAAGAGCAAGCCCAGCCGCTGGCGCCGGTTGAAGCACCGCCGATGCCGGACTGGCTCAGCCCCGAGGCGCAGGCCGAATGGGCGCGCATCGTGCCCGATCTGGAAATGCTCGGTTTGATCTCGCGCCTTGATCGCCAAGCCATGGCCCATTACTGCGAGGCCGCCGCCGAATACCGATTTTGGACATTGAAAATGCGCGAGTTCAGCCAGGGCCAATCCCTGCGTGGCGACGTTCAGACCTACCGCAGCGGCGCCCAGGATCTGTCGGTATGGCGCAAGTTACGCAATGACGCCGAGCGTCGGGCCAACGAAGCCGGTTCGCGCTTTGGCCTTTCGCCCTTGGCGCGGCGATCCCTCAAGGCCGTGCCGCCCCAAGGCGAGCTATTCCCCAATGAGCAAAAGCGCATCGCGGACAAGTATTTCTGATCGCGCCACTGCCTTTGCGCGGGATGTTATGGACGGCCGGATCATGGCCGGGCCGGATGTGCGCAATGCCTGCCAACGCCATCTCAATGACCTGGAGCGCGGCCCGGCTCGGGGATTATTCTGGGATCTGGACTCGGCCAACCGGGTCATGGGCTACTTCGAGGACGTGCTCTGCCTCAATGGCGGCGAGTACGAGGGCCAAGCCTTCCATTTGTTGCCATGGCAGGCCTTCATCCTCGGCAGCCTGTTTGGCTGGAAAGGCCCGGACGGTTTTCGCCGCTTTCGCACCGGCTATATCGAGACCGCAAAGGGCTCGGGCAAGTCGCCACTGGCAGCCGGGATCGGCCTTTACGGTATGACCTCGGACGATGAGGCCCGCGCCGAGATTTATGCAGCTGCAACGAAAAAGGATCAGGCGATGATCCTGTTTCGCGATGCGGTGTCGATGGTCGATCAGTCGGCGCTGCTGGCGGATCGGCTTGAGAAGTCCGGGCGCGGCGAGAAAGTGTGGAATCTGGCGCACTTCGCCTCGGGCAGTTTCTTCCGGCCGATCAGTGCCGATGACGGTCAGTCCGGGCCACGGCCCCATGTGGCTTTGCTCGATGAGATTCACGAGCACAAGACCCGTGTGGTGGTGGATATGATCCGCGCCGGGACCAAGGGGCGCCGTCAGGCCATGATCGTGATGATCACCAACAGTGGGCATGACCGCACTTCGGTCTGTTACGAGTATCACCAGTACGGGCAAGCGATTTGCTCGGGGCAGCAGCAGGACGATAGTTTTTTCGCCTTTATCTGCTCGCTGGACGAAGGCGATGACCCGTTCAAGGATGAAGCCTGCTGGCACAAGTCCAATCCCAGTCTGGCCTTTGGCAAGCCGGGTGACGGCAACGGCGGCCTGCCGGGTCTCAAGTATCTGCGGGAGCAAGTCACCGAAGCACGGGGCATGCCCGCCAAGGAATCCAGCGTCAGGCGCCTGAATTTCTGTCAGTGGGTGGATGCGGAAAACCCGTGGTTGTCGGCGGATACCTGGCTCAGTTGCGAGCAGGACCTGGACATTGATGACATCCCTGAAGACGAGCCCTGTTACGGCGGTCTTGATCTGTCCGGCACCCGCGACCTCACGGCGTTGGCGTTGTACTTTCCGCGATTGCGCACCGCGCTGGTTGAATTCTGGACTCCGAAAGACACCTTGCTGGATCGCGTGCGCACCGATCGGGTGCCCTACGACGCCTGGGTGCGTGCAGGTTATCTGCATGCACACTCGGGTGTTGCGGTGAACTACGGCGCTGTGGCGGTGCGAGTGGGCGAGCTGGCGGCACGGTTTTCGATTCAAGGCGTGGCCTTCGATGCCTATCGCATCAAGTACTTTCTGCCCGAACTGGAAAGCCTGGGCATCTCGGTTCCGCTGTTCGCTCACGGCCAGGGTTACACCGTGGCCAAGGACTCCGGGCTGTGGATGCCGCGTTCAATTGAGCTGACCGAAACCTTGCTCGCCGAGCAGCGCATCGTCATTCAGGCCAACCCGGTGTTGCGCTGGAATGCCGCCAGCGCCGTGCTCGAGGCCGATCAGAAGAACAACCGCATCTTCGCCAAACGCAAAAGCACTGGCCGCATCGACGGGGTTGTCGCCCTGGCCATGAGCATCGGCGCTTCTGAGCTGCAACCGCTGGTGCCGGGCGACCGCGAGGGCTTTTTCTCTGACCCGATCATGGTGGGCCTGTAATGGCAAAACTCTGGAAACCCGGCCGCATCCGCGCCGCGTTGCAGCAGTGGCTGGGCGTGCCTGTAGGCCTCACGGACTCGGTGTTCTGGAAGGATTGGTTCGGCGTTTCCAGTAGCGGCAAGACGGTATCGGTGGACGCGGCCATGCGCCTGTCCACGGTCTGGGCCTGTGTGCGGTTGTTGTCCGAGTCCGTATCAACCTTGCCACTCAAGCTCTACCGGCGTAAGCCCGATGGCTCGCGGGAACCCGCCACCGACCATCCGCTGTACCGCGTACTGTGCCGCTCGCCCAATATCGAGATGACCCCGCAGCGCTTTATGTTGATGGTGGTGGCGAGCATTTGCCTGCGCGGCAATGCCTTTATCGAGAAGAAGATGATCGGCAACCGGCTGGTGGCGCTGGTGCCCTTGTTACCGCAATGCATGATCGTCAAACGCCTGGATAACGGGCGGCTGGAGTACCGCTACAACGAGCGCAAAGGCCAGCGGGAAATCCCCGAGAAACGGCTACTGCATATCCGAGGCTTTGGTATCGACGGCATCTGCGGGATGCTGCCGATCACCACGGGGCGGGATATTTTCGGCTCGTCCATGTCCGCCGAAGAAGCGGCCGCCAAGGTGTTTGCCAACGGCCTGCAAGCCTCTGGTTTTCTGACGGTGGAGGGCGGCGCCGCCCAAGGTGCCGGAACCCTGACCAAGGAGCAGCGCGACTTGCTGCGCAAAAGCCTGGAGGAGTTCAGCAGCTCCAAAAACGCAGGCAAGACCATGGTGCTGGAGGCGGGCCTCAAGTATCAGGGCATCACCATGAACCCCGAAGACGCCCAGATGCTGGAAACCCGCGCCTTCAATGTCGAAGAGATCTGCCGCTGGTTTCGGGTGCCGCCGTTTATGGTCGGGCATATGACCAAGCAGAGCAGTTGGGCCGCCAGTGTCGAAGCACAGAACCTGCACTTTTTGACCAATAGCCTGCGACCGTTGCTGGTCAATATCGAACAGGAAATCAACCGTGGCCTGATCGACGAATACGAAACCGAGCAGGTATTTGTCGAGTTTTCAGTCGAGGGCCTGCTGCGCGCCGACAGCGCCGGGCGCGCCAGTTTCTATATCAGCGGCCTGACCCACGGCTGGATCAATCGCAACGAAGTCCGCCGCCTTGAGAACCTGCCGCCGATCCCCGGTGGCGAGCTGTTCACCGTGCAGGCGGCGATGGTTTCCCTTGAAACCCTGGGCCAGCCGGTGCCTGAACCCGAGAAGTCGCCATGAACGAAACCGCCTTGCCCGCGCCCTGCGAGATCAAGCCGCTGGCGCTGAAACGCTGGAACCCCGGCATTCGCGCTGCCAGTGAAGAGGAACACAGCATCTCGATCTATGACGCCATCGGCCAGGACCCGTGGAGCGGAGAGGGCGTGACCACCAAGCGTATCGCCGCCGCATTGCGCAGCGTGAATGGCGCCGATGTGACAGTGAATATCAACTCACCCGGCGGTGATATGTTCGAGGGCTTGGCCATCTATAACCTGCTGCGCGATTACAGCGGCAAGGTCACGGTCAAGGTGCTGGGGCTGGCCGCCTCGGCGGCTTCGATCATTGCCATGGCGGGAGACGAAATCCGCATCGCCCGCGCCGGTTTTTTGAATATCCATAACTGTTGGGTTGTTGCCCTGGGCAATCGTCAGGACTTGCTGGAAGTGGCGAGCAGGCTTGAGCCTTTCGATCAGGCTATGGCCGAGATCTACGCGAGCCGCACCCAGTCACAGCTCAGTGCCATGCAGCAGTTGATGGACGCCGATACCTGGCTCAACGGCAGCGCGGCGGTTGAGCAGGGCTTTGCCGATCAACTTTTGGCGGCTGATGCCGTCAGGCAGGGCCCGGTCGATCAAAGCCGATTCAAAACCCTTCAATCACCGCCCGCAGATATGAGTCAGGCCCTCGCTGATTTTCAACAGGCCATGACCCAGTTCAAAACGGCCGCCGCTACCTCTCTCGGGAGTCTTCACCATGTCTGATTCAACCCATGACCTGCTCAAACAGGTTTCCGCCGAGCTGGCCCAGGCGTCCAGCGACTTCAGCAAACAAGCCGAAGAGGCCATGACCGAAGCCCGCAAGGCGGGCGGTCTGTCCGAGCAAACCAAAGTGGCGGTCGATGAGCTGGCGCTTCGTTTTAACAGCCTGACCGAAGCCGAAGCACAACTGAAAACCCGCCTCGGCGAGATTGAGCAGGAATTCGCCCGCGTGCCCAGCCAAACCGCACTGGAACCCCGGGACAGCCTCGGTTCTGTGGTGATCAAAAGCGAAGCCCTCAAGGCTTTTGCATCGAGCCTGGAAGGTGGCAAGCGCTTGAGTATTCCGGTCAATGCCGCGTTGCTGTCCAGCGATATTCCACCCAATGTGGTTGAGCCGGAACGTTTGCCGGGCATTGATGTAATGCCCAAACAACGGCTGTTCATCCGCGACCTGATCGCTCCCGGTCGTACCACCGCACCGGCCATTTTCTGGGTGCAGCAGACCGGTTTCACCAATGCCGCGAGTGTGATTGCAGAAGGGCAGGCCAAGCCGTATTCGGATATCAAGTTCGATATCAAGATCACCGCCGTTTCCACCCTGGCGCATATGTTCAAGGCGGCGAAGCAGATCCTCGACGATTTCTCCCAACTGCAATCCACCATCGATGTGGAGATGCGCTACGGCCTTAAATATGTGGAAGAGGAAGAGGTGTTGTTTGGCGACGGTACTGGCGTTCACCTGAAGGGCATCGTGCCGCAAGCGTCAGTGTTCAGCCCGGCTTTTGAAGTGGCTCAACCATCGGGCATTGATGATCTGCGTTTGGCCATGCTCCAGGCACAGCTGGCGCGGCTACCTGCCAGTGGCCATGTGCTGCACTTTATCGACTGGGCCAAGATCGAGCTGACCAAAGACTCCTTGGGCCGCTACATTCTGGGCAATCCGCTGGGGCTTGCCGGGCCGCTGTTATGGGGCTTGCCGGTAGTCGCTACCGAGGCTCAGGCATTTGAAGGCCGCTTCCTGACCGGTGCTTTCCGCACGGGCGCGCAGCTGTTCGACCGTGAAGACGCCAATGTGGTGATCAGCACCGAAAACGCCGATGATTTTGAAAAGAACCTGATCTCTATTCGTTGCGAAGAGCGGGTAGCCCTGGCAGTGAAACGCCCGGAAGCCTTCATCTACGGACCATTTACCGTCCCCACCCCTGAACCTGAAACCCGCAGCAAGTTGAAGGCGGCCTGAGATGAGCGTGATCGATATCGAAGTCGGCATGCAGCATCTTCGCGCCGAAGCCGAGGACCAGTCGCTGGTGCAGCGTTATCTGGATGCGGCTGAAGACAGTGCGATGCAGTATTTGCAGCGGCGCTTTTACGTCGACAACGCCGCCCTGGAACAGGCCGTGCTGAATGACAAAGCGGGGCGCGATCCGATGTTGATCACACCTTCGATTCTTGCAGCCTGTTTGCTCATCCTCGGCCACTTTTATGACAACCGCATTGATGTGTTCAGTGACAGCGGTCGCACCGATTTGCCGACGGGATCGCGCAGTTTACTGGCGCCGTTTCGAGTGGCGCTGGGTGTGTGATGCGAGCCGGGCGTTTGCGCCATCGGGTGATGCTGCAACGCCTGACCCGTATCCCTGACGATATTGGCGGCTGGTCAGAGGTCTGGCTGGACGTCGGTCAAACCTGGGCCGAGATTCGGCCGGTTTCGGGCAGGGCGTGGATGGCGGCCGCGCAGGAGCAGCGTGAAGTCACCGCCGAAGTGCTGATCCGACCGCGTCAGGGCATTGAAGCGGGCATGCGTGTGGTGAAAGACGACACCTTCTACCTGATCGAAGCCGCGCTGCTGGATTACACCCGTTGCGAACTCAAGTTGATGTGCAAAACGGTGAGCGCCCATGCCTGATATCTCCCTGGATCTGCTCGGGTTGGGTGAGCTGGAAGCCGACCTTCAACGCCTGTCCAGGTCACTCGCCAACAAGGCAGTGCGTGATGCAGTGATGGCGGGAGCGAAATTGGCTCGGGACAAAACCCGGCAAAGCGCGCCTGTTCGCAGTGGCAAGCTGAAAAAGAACATCGTGGTGACCCGGCAGCGGGACTCGTCCGACGCTGCGGTGGCGGGTGTCAGCGTAAAGCGTCCAGCGGGTAAAAAACGCCAATCCCCCAAACCTGAAAGTGCCCCGTACTACTGGCGGTTTCTGGAGTTTGGCACCTCGCAAATGAACGCTAAACCTTTTCTCCGACCGGCCTGGGACAACAACTTGCCGCAGATCGAAGACGCGGTGCGCAGCAAGTTGGCGCAGGCCATTGATCAGGCGCTGTTACGGTATTAAGCATGATTGAAGTCGCCATCGCCGCCCGCTTGGCATCACTGGCGGGTGGTCATGTGTATCCGCAAATCGCGCCGCCGGACGCACCGTCGCCACGCATCACCTGGACTCTGGTCAGTGGCAGTGCGGGCGTGACGCTCTCGGGTTGGGACGGCTCCACCGATGCCCAATTGCAAGTCGATGCCTGGGCACTGAGCAAGCGCGAAGCACTGGTGCTGGCCGCGCAGGTTTTTGATGCACTGCTGGGCAGCGACATCAACTTTTGCGTCAGCGATGCCGGGCGTCTGCCCGATGACTATGAACCCGATACACGTTTGTTTCGCGTGAGCTGGGAATACACCCTGCAGCCGTAGGAGGCGAAATGGCCAGTCAGAATCCGATCAAATCCAAGTTCGTTAAATCCCAGGGCACGCGACTCAATGTGTCGACTACCGCCACCCAGGACCCCGGCGATGCGGATCTAGAATTCGCGGATCTGTCCGTCACCATCAAACAGCCGCAGTTTCAGGGCGGTCAGTCGGATGAAATTGAAACCACTACCCTGGCCAGTGACGCCAAGGAGTTCACCACTGGCTTGGCTGACAACGGCACCTTCAGCATGTCCGGCAACTGGAAGGCCGACGATACGGCGCAGACCGTGTTGCGCAAAGCCCGAGATGATGGACTGGCCCGCGCTTTTCATGTGACCTTCAAGGACTCGACCACCACCGAGTTTCTCGGGCTGGTCACTCAGTTCACCTGGGATGCTGCGCCCAACAGCACGGTCAACGGCACCTTCAATGTGCGTATCACCGGCGCTGTGAAGTTCGGCGTGCCTACGGGAGGTGCGTGATGCGTGAGAAGCCGTCAGCCTCGGGCATTCGCGACAAGATTCTCGACCCGCTGCGCAACTTCAAACATGAGGTGATGGAAGTGCCGGAATGGGACTCGGCCAAGGTCATCGTCCGCGCCCTGAGTGCCGGTGACTGGCTGGAATACCGTCACCGTGCCTTGCAGCAGGTGGAGGCAGCGCGCATAGCCGCTGGGCTGAGCCCGCACGCGGAAGAAGGGCAGAGTGACCCGGCACTCGATATTTTCAGCACGCCGCTGTACGCCTTTGTTATGGCCCGCACTCTATTTGAACCGCCGGGGCAGCGGATTTTCACGGATGACGATGTTCCTGAACTGACCGAAGCCTACAGCCCTGTACACGACCGTTTGGTGGCCAGGGCGCTGGAGTTGAGTGGCGTTGCTCTGGAAACCGACCCGGTGGACACGGCGGGAAACGGTTAAAGGAGGAGCCGGGGTTGGCGTTTCTGCTGACCCTGGCCCTCCGCCTGGGCAAAACACTTCAGGAAATATGTAACCAGTTATCTGCCGAGGAGTTGTTTCTCTGGCAAGCCTACGACCGCGAATCCCCGCTATGTGATCAGCGCGCTGACGTATTGGCGGCCATCACTGCAGCCGCTTCATTTCAGGCCCAGGGGGCGAAAGTCACGGCGCTGGATCTGCTTCCCACTTGGAGAGCAGAGCCGCCTGAGGTCGACGAGCAGGAAGAGGGGGAAGAAATCCTTAGGACGTATCTGTCAGATCGAGCTGACTTACAGCCGTGAAACCTGGTGGTAGGTTCTGCGCTTTACACCCCGGAGCCTGACCGTGCGCCCCATCTACAAGAAAGTGTTGGTAACTGTGGCGGCCATTCTTGGCGTGTTGATACTGGTCGCTTCGTTCAGTTATTGCCGTTTTGGCAAAGATCCACGTTTGGCCTACGGCATTTTGGAAAACTGCGAAGCCGCGTTGTTGAAACTGGTCAAGTCTCCTGAAGACATGAGGCTGCTCAGGGTCCTGATCTTCCCTGATGGTCTGGAAACCTTGCCCATTGCCGACACCAAGCTGCTGGAAGCGGGAACTCGTTACAAGACTCTGGTCGAGCGTGAGCATGGGAAATTTATCTACCCGGCCGTGAAGTTTGCGTTCAGGGCAACCAATACAACGGGCGCGCCCCAGAATGAAGAAGTGACCTGCCAATACGGCGGCGTTCAATACAAGGACGGGGCGGTGTTGAGCATGCGCCTGATGTACGTCGACCTTGGGCCGATCTCAATCAAAAATCCGTTTCTATACAAGGAAGACGGCTTTCATGGCTGGGTGAAGCAAGGTCTTGAGGAATGGGTCGAGCTAAACGACATGACCCCGACGGCGCATTGGAAGCATTTTCTCGATCGACGGATCAAGGTGCTGGAAATGTTGGGTGGTACGTGAATTTAAACACGATCGAACGAATGAACTGTGTTCCCTTATTTCATCCGACATACGCCACTGGCGGATAGTGGGCAAAAATGATATTTATCGAATCTCAAATATTTACCGAGGACCTTAAAGGTTTGCTTTCAGACGACAGCTACCGTGAATTTCAATGTTATCTGTCGGATCATCCTACTGCGGGTGATGTGATTCAAGGCACCAACGGTTTACGCAAGATTCGTTGGGCCGCACAAGGTAAAGGTAAAAGCGGCGGGGTCAGGGTGATTTATTACCACCTTTGCGCGATGCAGCAGATCCGATTGATCCTGATCTACCGAAAAGGGATCAAAGATGATCTTTCTCCCGTCGAGAAGAAAATATTGAGCGATTTGAATAAAGGGTGGCAGTGATGGAGAAAAATTTGTTCAATCGTCTGGTCGAAAGCATGACCCAGATGGATGAAATTGATCGAGGTGAACGCGCGCCCTCCCGCGAATTTCATGTCGATGCACTGCAAGTGAAAATGATTCGCCAAGCGACCGGGTTGTCGCAAGCCCGATTTGCCAAGGCCATAGATGTCCCGATAGGTACTTTGCAAAACTGGGAGCAAGGGCGACGTGAGCCTGAAGGGCCTGCACGGGCTTTATTGCGCGCTATTCACAATGACCCTGGACATGTGCTGGCAGCTCTCGAATATCGTTAATGATAAATTGATCCAAACCAAAGGACGCGAAAGCGTCCTTTGTGGTTTAGAACTTCCCCCCGTCTTGGTTCATGGAGCCTCCCATGCCCGGCAAAACGCTACGATCACTGATAGTCAGTGTCTCGGCGCAGACCGGTGCCTATCAGCGCGAGATGGCACGGGCAGGGCGGATGGGGCGCGATTACCTGCGTACCATCACAAGCGGCAATCGCGAAGCCTCGGCAGGTTGGCGGGCGCAGGAAGCGGCGATTCGTTCTCAGCATCAGGCCTTGGGCTCACTGACCGGCGCAGTCGGCGGTTATGTGCGGGCGATGACCGGGGCGCTGGCGGTGGGCAATCTGATCGGCATTGCCGATGAATGGGGGCAGATCGCGTCAAGGCTGAAACTTGCCACCCGTTCGCAAGATGACTTTGTAGAAGCGCAAACCCGGCTGATGGATATAGGTCGTTTGACCTTCAAGGCTTACTCGGAAAACGCCGAGCTGTTTATCCGCACGGTCGCGGTGTTGCGTGAATTTGGCGGTACTGCTGAAGACGCACTGAACATGACCGAAGCCCTGTCGCTTGGCTTGGCTGTCAGCGGAACCAAGGCCCAGGCCACTGCGTCGGTTATTGATCAGGTCAGCAAATCCCTGCAAAACGGCAAGCTGCAGGGCGACGGTTTCAATGCCGTAGTCACCCAGGCTCCGCGTTTGCTCCAGGCTTTGCAGGATGCCCTGGGTAAAAGCCGCGCCGAACTCCAGCGCATGGCCAGTGACGGCCAGCTCACGGTGGATGTGGTCGCCAAAGGCTGGATCAGCCAGATCGGCTTGATGCGTCAGGAAACCGAAGGCATGGCCACATCCGTGGCGGATGCCGGTTTGCGGTTGCGCGATGCTTTCGCCCAGTACATCGGCACTGCCGACAATGGCGCCCAAGTCACTGCCCGATTGGCCCAAACCATCAATCTGGTTGCCGATAATCTGGGCACGTTTTCGGCCGTTGCCATTGGCGCAGGACTCGGTTTGATCGCCAAGGCTGCCGCGCAAAATATCAAAGCTCTTTATGGGCAGGTTGCCGCTTCACGTTTAGCGTATTCCGCCGAGCTGGGTCGTGCCCGAGGTGCTCTGGATACAGCCTTGCTGGTGCAGCGTTCGACACAGGCCGAAGTGATTCTGGCCGAGCGGCGTCTGGCGGCCGTGACCTCGGCTCAACATCTGAGCCGCGCTACCCATGCACTCACCGCCGCCAAGCTGGCGGACTATCAAGCGACCCGTGCGGCAACGGCTGCTCAAGCCGCGTATACAACAGCGTCCTCTTTGAGTGCGTGGGCCCTGTCCGGTGTGGGCGCCATTCTGGGTGGGCCTGTAGGGCTGGCGCTGCTGGTAGGCACCACGGCTGCCAGCTTTTTGTTGTTCAGTGAGAATGCCGATAAAGCGGGCGCCTCGGCCTACGACCTGCAACGGCCGCTGTCCGAGCTGCGTAAAGAATGGGAAGCCCTGAGCAATGCCCAGCGCCGTCCCATTCTCAAGCAATTGCTGGATCAGCAGGCAGAGGCCAAACGGCAGGCCGATCAGGCATTGCGCGATATCCAGCAGCGGGCGCAACTGCTGGATAAATGGGGTAACACCTATAGCGCAGGCCCCAATGCACGG
Source organism: Pseudomonas sp. FSL R10-0056 (assembly GCF_009600105.1). NCBI lineage: Bacteria > Pseudomonadati > Pseudomonadota > Gammaproteobacteria > Pseudomonadales > Pseudomonadaceae > Pseudomonas > Pseudomonas sp. FSL R10-0056. Next base: position 17,245 of record NZ_WIWL01000185.1, on the reverse strand, counting down.
CGCAGTGCAGCTCTGGAGTTCGGCCGTAATGTGGCGGCAGGTCAGGATATTGATCGCGCTGCTCAAGCATTGGCTCAAGCTATTGGTCCCAGCCAGAAGTTGCGCGATGAAATCGAAGGCTTGGCCGGAGCCTATTCCCGCAGCATGGCAATTGCCGATCAAACCGGCCTGCGTATTGATGCCCTGAGCGGGATTTTGCGTGAAGCGCAGAGTGCGGTCGAAGGCGTCAGTGCCGGTTTGCAAAGTATCAAGCCACCGGATGCTGAACTGACCTCGGCGTGGGAGCGGCGGATATCCAGCCTCACCGAACAGCTCGACCGGCTGCGCGACGACTCGGCATTGGGCGAGATCAACCGACAGGCCGAGCGCGACAACCTGAATCAAACCGAACAGGGCCGCGCATTACTGGCTCGTGCTCAGGCAGCGGCAAAACTCAAGGATGCAGAACAAGCCGCCATTCGCGCTCGCGAACAGGCCCAGCGTTCAGCCCAACAGGCCGCCGCCGCAGCCTTGCGTGAGGCGCAGCAACTGGAGGATCAGTATCAGCGCACCCTGCAAACCCTGCGTGAGCAACTGAAAACCGATGAGCAGAAAACGGAACTGGCCAAAGTCCGGGCGCAGATCAATCAAGGCGATCTGGCCTGGCTCGACCAGCTCAAGAAAACGGAACTGCAACGCACCGCACTGGCGGTGGATCAGCTTAATACCCAGCGCGGCTATCGGGCGCTGCTCAGTGAAATCCAGCAGCAGGAAGACAGTCTGCTGGAGACCAGTCGCAAGCGCTTTGTCGAGCTGGAGCGTCTGCGCAAACAGGGTGGTTTGTCCCCTGAGAATTATCAGGCTGGCGCTGCGGCGATATCCGGAGCCTCGGTCGGCAAGGCACCCATGTTCTCCGGCCTCGATGCCTCAGTTGGCGGCCCCAGTGCCGAGCTGATGCGTATTGCCGAAGTCGAGCGTGAATTGCAGCTCTGGCGCGAAAAAGAGCTGGAGCGGCAACAGCAGTTTCTCGACGAAAAGCTGATCAACGAACAGCTTTTTCAGGATCGCGTGGCCGAGATCACCCAGCAGAGCAACGACCGACTCAGTGCGATTCAGGACGCCTATCGTTCGGCCACACTCAGCGTGTTTGCCGAACTGACCGGCAATGCCGCCGATATGCTCAAACAACTGGCAGGCGAAGGCGCGGCGGCCTACAAGCTGCTGTTTCTGGCCAGCAAGGCAGCGGCCATGGCCCAGGCCATCATCAATACCGAAGTGGCGGCCACCAAGGCGCTGGAGCTTGGGCCTGCGGGCCCGGCCGCCGCAGCCATTGTCCGGGCATTGGGTTATGCCTCGGTGGGCATGATTGCCGCCACCACCCTGGTCGGCATGGCACACGAAGGGCTGGATAACGTGCCCAAGACCGGCACTTGGCTATTGCAACAGGGCGAGCGGGTGGTGGATGGCCGCACCAATCGGGATCTAAAACAGTTTCTGGCACAGCCCGCCAAGGCGGTAGGCGCCGCGCAGTCCATGCCATCGATTCAGGTACAGATCAGCGTCGATGCGCGGGGCAATAGCTCGTTGGCGGTTACCACCCAATCTGGCGCCCAGCAATTCGCCCAGCAGATGGGGGAAATGATTGATGCGGCGGTGCGGCAGGTGATCCGTCAGGAACAACGTCAGAACGGTTTGCTGGATGCCACGGGGAGACGCTAATGGACACATTTATCTGGCCCGTGCGCCTTGGCTCATCCGGCCAGATCGAGCAGCGGGTGCAGACCAACGAGTTTGGTGACGGCTATATGCAGGTGATCGGCATAGGGCTGAACAATCAGGCCGAGTCCTGGGAGGTGTCGGCCACCGGCTATTTCGGTGATGCGCCTGACATTACCCCCGTGCGCGAGTTTCTCGACAGGCACCGAGGCTCGAAATCCTTTCTCTGGACGCCGCCCGCCGGGAAAGCAGCGCGTTTTCGCGCCACCAGTTACCGGCTCTTGCCCCACGGCAAAGGCGTTTACACCTTGAGCTGGACGTTTCAGCAGGTTTTTTATCCCTGAAGAAAAGCCCAAGCCTGTCAACGCGACTATTTATAAATGTATGCGTGATGGCGTTTTGATATATTCCCGCCACTTTCAACGGAGGGAACAATGAAGAAGTTATTTTTGGCAGTTGTCATCGGCTCGTTAGCGCTTTCAGGTTGCACCATACGAGTTGCTGACATGACCGTCGCCAGTAGTAAGAATTACAATATCAACGCAGGCAAATTTACCAAGGGTGTTCGCGTGATCGGTGAAGATCGCTACCCGGTTGTTATCATCCCTTTTGGCTTACCTAACATCAAAACAGCCATGGATAACGCCATCCAGAAGGATCGCTGTGCTGTCGGCCTCAGTGATGTTGTGATGAGCCAGCTGAATCATTCTTTCTTGTTTGGGACAATTGGTTACCGTGTTGAGGGTGATTTGATCATCGACAATACCCTGCCGGGTTGCGCCAACCACATCTGATTTGTAAGTTGTATTTGAAGCCCAGACCCAGCCATGTGCTGGGTTTTGTATTTCTGGAATACACCATGAGCATGTCCACCGACGTTCAACTGCTTGAACCCGGTGATGCCGTGCGCCTCTACGAAGTCGATGCCACCCACCTGGGCGGCGAAGTGATGCGCTTTCACGGGCACCTGCAGGAAGGCACGATCATCTGGCAGGGGCAGGTGTACGAGCCGATCAGTATCGAAGCCAAGGGTTTTGACTTGAACGGCGACGGCCGCCCGGCGTTGCCCACGTTGACGGTCGGCAACTCGATTGCCGGAGTGCGCGGGGCCTTGTCTGCCTTGTGTTTGCATCTGGATGATCTGGCCGGTGCGCGGGTGACGGTGCGCGAGACGTTTCGTCATTATCTCGACGCGGCCAACTTCCCCGACGGCAACGCCCAGGCCAGTGACCAGCAAAGGGTGATGAGCTGGTATATCGAACAGAAAACCGAGGAAGACGAGCAGCAGCTCGAATTCCAGCTTTCCAGCCCTGCGGATTTGCAGGGCATCAAGGTCCCTACCCAGCAGATCACCAGCCTGTGCCGCTGGGCCTGCATGAACCGGTATCGCGGCGAGGCTTGCGGCTATCTGGGCGGCGCGATGTTTGGCAAGGATGATCAGCCCACCGATGATCCATCGCAGGACCGATGTGGCGGGCGCTTGCGCAGTTGCAAGGTGCGGGCTAACACGGCGCGGTTTGGTGGTGCGCCGGGATCGAGCCTGATTGTGCGGAGGTAGTTATGCGCATCAGTCAAAAACTGGAAACCGAAATTCGTCGGCATGCCGAGCAGACCTTCCCCGCTGAAGCATGCGGGTTATTAGTCCGCACAGGCACCGGGCGAATCTATATGCCGTGCCGCAATGCAGCAACCACGGTGGCGGAGCATTTTGTGATCGCCCAGGAGTCATGGTGCGCGGCCGAGGATCAAGGTCAGGTGCTGGCGGTGGTGCATAGCCATCCCAATGGCAGCCCCCGGCCTAGTCAGGCTGATCGGGTCAGTTGTGAGTTACATGAGTTGCCGTGGGCCATCGTGGCATGGCCGGGCGGGGCGATTCAGTGGTTCGAGCCCAGCGGCTATACCGCGCCCTTGTTGGGCCGCGACTTCGCCCACGGTGTGCTGGATTGCTACACCTTGGTGCGTGACTGGTATGCCCGTGAATGGGATCTGCATCTGCCGGACTACCCGCGCCACGACCTGTGGTGGGAAGACAAGAACGGCCCGAGCCTGTACGAGCAGCATTTTGCCGAAGCCGGTTTTGTGCAGGTCGATACTCCGCATCGCGGTGACGCACTGGTGATGATATTGGGTCGTAGCTATCACCCCAACCATGCAGCGATTTATCTGGGCGAAGACGGTTCGCTGTCCAGTGAACCCGCTGCGGCGTTGGGTGGTTCAGGGCCGTTCTTTATCCATCATCTTTACGGGCGCTGCTCGACCCGTGCGGTCTACGGCCCTGAATGGGCCATGCGTACACGTTTGATCCTCAGACATCTGCAGGCCAAGCCATGAAGCGCACCGTTCGCTTGTATGGCGTTCTGCGCCAACACTTTGGCCGCGACTTCCCGCTGGAGCTGTCGAGCCCGGCCGAAGGCATTAATGCCCTGTGCTATCTGCTGCCCGGGTTCGAGTGTTTTTTGCGTAATGCGCAAGCGCGTGGATTGGTCTTCAGTGTGTTCGCCGGGCCGCGCAATCTGACCGAGCACGACTTGCTGTTGAATACCGCAGACGACAGCCCGATCCGCATCGTGCCGCTGATTGCCGGCAGCAAGAATGCCGGTCTGTTTCAAACCATCCTCGGTATCGCCCTGGTAGCCATCGGCTATTTCAGCTTCGGCGCTACATCGCCATGGGGCATGGGCTTGATCGCGGCGGGCACCGGCGCGGCGGTAGGCGGGGTGATGCAAATGCTGTCGCCCATCCCCGGTATCGGTGAAGGTCGGGATGAAGAGGGCAACCGTGCCAGCTATGCCTTTGGCGGCGCGACCACTACTGTAGCGCAGGGCAATCCGTGGCCGGTGTTGTACGGCGAACGCGAGATTGGCGGTGCGGTACTGAGCGGCGGGATCTACGCCCAGGATCAGGTGTGAGACATGGCCCGGCGTATCGCAGGTGCCAAAGCCGGGAGCCAGAAGCCTCATCGCCCGAGCATTGCCAGCGACAGCACGCCCTCACTGGCCACCGCCAAACTGTTGTTTGCCTATAGCTGGGGCGAAATCGTGGGGCCGGTGAACGGCCTGAAATCGATCAAACTGGACGGCACGCCGATTGAAGCGGCGGACGGCACCCTCAACTTTCCGCGCACGCATTGGCAATTCCGGCCCGGCACCCTGCATCAGGAGCGGCTGTCAGGCTTCCCGGAAATCAACAATGAAATCGCCATCGGCGTTGAGCTGCATTCGGACACGCCGTGGGTGCGCTCGGTCAGCACATCACAGATCGATGCCGTGCGCGTGCGCCTGTCGTGGCCGCAACTTCAGGCCCAGGACAGCAACGGCAATATCACCGGCTACCGCATCGAATACGCGGTGGATATCGCCACGGACAATGGCGCTTTTGTGCCGGTGCTGGCGGCTTTTGTCGAACGCAAAAACACCACCCGCTACGAACGCTCCCATCGTCTCGAACTGCCCACCGGCAGCGAGTGGCTGGTACGTATCCGCCGCCTGACACCCAACCAGAACAGCAGCCTGATTGCCGATGTAATGCGCATTGAAGCCTTTAGTGAAGTGATCGATGCCGAGCTGACCTACCCGCTGACTGCCGTGGGCGGTATCGAGTTTGATGCCGAGCAGTTCAGCAATGTGCCAAAAGTCTCGGCGGTGATGCGCGGCCGCATCCTGCAAGTGCCCAGCAATTACGACCCGGAAACTCGCACCTATGTGGGCGTCTGGGATGGCAGCTTCAAACTCGGCTACAGCAACAACCCGGCCTGGGTCTGGTATGACCTGGTGCTGCATCCTTACTACGGGCTGGGCGAGCGCATCACTGCGGCCATGGTCAATCGCTACGCGCTGTATCGCATCGCCCAGTGGTGCGACCAGATGGTGCCCGATGGCAAGGGCGGGCTGGAGCCGCGTTTTACCTGCAATCTGTATCTGCAAACCCAGCAAGAGGCGTACATCGTGCTGGAGGATATCGCCTCGATCTTTCACGGCATGTCGTATTGGGATGGCAGCCAACTGGTGGTCAACGCCGATATGCCGGAAGACCCGGTCTACAACTTCCATCGCGGCAATATCATCAGCCTCAAGTACCAGGGTATCCGCAAGCGTGACCGCCACTCGCGGGCAATGGTCAGTTGGGATAATCCCGACAACAGTTTCGAGACTGAACAGGAACCGGTGTTCGATGAGGCATCCATCGCCAAATTCGGCGTGCAGGACTTGCCCATCGGCGCGGTAGGCTGTACCAGTCGCGGACAAGCCCAGCGCGCCGGTTTGTTCGCCCTGATCAGCGAGAAAACCCAGACCCGCCCGGCAACCATACGTGTCGGGTTGGACGGGTAGATCCCGCGTCCGGGGCAATTGATCCGCCTCAGTGATGAACTGCTGGCGGGGCGCGCCAATGGTGGACGTATCAGTCAGGCAGCTGGGCGGATAATTACTCTGGACCGTGATATCGAGATCAGTCCGGGTATGCGCCTGATCTGCAACCTGCCCAGTGGTGTGTCCGAGACTCGCGAAGTCTCCCGCGTCGAAGGCCGCAAGGTCACGGTCGCCGTGTCATACAGCGAACCCCTGCACGCCGAGTGTGGCTGGGTGCTGGAGGCGGATGATCTGGCCACCCTGCAATTCAAGGTGATGAGCATCACCCGTCCGCAATGGCATCAATACCAGCTCAGCCTGTTGCAGCATGAACCGGGTAAATACGATGCCGTCGACCACGGCACCTATATCGACCCACCGCCTATCACGGTCATCCCTCCGGGTATCCAGGCGCCGCCCACGGGCGTGCAGATCAGCCAGCATATTTCCATGGAACAAGGCTTGGCCATCACCACCATGACCATCGCATGGCAGGCGCCCGAACATGCTGTGTCCTACGACGTGGAATGGCGCAAAGGCGCCGGGGACTGGGTGAGGGTGCCGCGTACCGGTGATTTGGGTGTCGATGTGGTGGGGGTGTATTCCGGCCAGTATCTGGCGCGGGTGAGGGCGGTCAATGCCCTGGGTGTTGTGTCGATTCCAGCCAGTTCAGTGCTGACCAGCCTCGAAGGAAAAACCACGCCGCCACCCTCCACAGTCTTTCTGCGGTCCCAATCGATGCTGTTTGCCATCGGCCTGGAGTGGGGCTTTCCCGCTGGCGCTGAAGACACCCAGCGCAGCGAAATCTGGTACAGCCGCACGCCGACGTTCAGCGAGGGAAGCAAGCTGGGCGACTTCGCCTATCCGCAGGCGCGCCATGATCTTCAAGGGCTGGCAGCCGGTGCCAAGTTCCATTTCTGGGCACGGCTGGTAGATCGCAGCGGCAATATCGGGCCGTGGTATCCCGAGGGCAATGGCATCGCGGGTCAAGCCAGCGCGGACGCCGGGCCGATTCTGGATTATCTGGCAGGACAAATCAGTGCCAGCCATTTAGGACAGGAGCTGCTGGGCGAGATCGACTTGATTGGCGGCGATGGCCCCGGCTCGGTAAACAGTCGCCTGAACCAAGCCCGGCAAGAGCTGGAAGCACTGATTGGCCAAGTCTCTGATGCGCTGAACTACGACGGTGACAAGACCTATCAGACGGGTGAAATCGTCCGCCAGGGCAATCGCCTGTATCAGGCCCGCGCCGCTGTCAGCGGGCACGCACCGCCCGATCCGGTCTACTGGCTGGATATCGGCACCGTCGCGCAAACGGCGGAAGGGCTTGCCACTCAGGTCAATCAGAACGTTACCAGCATCGAACAGCAGGGCGACAGGTTGGTCGTCCACGGCGAACAGTTGAGTGCCGTCACCAGCAAGGTTGATGACCCCACCACGGGGTTGAGCGCCACCGCCAGTGGCTTAAAGACGACGACCACCGAGGTCACCCGGATTGGCGATGAGCTGCAAAGTATCAGTCAACATGTTGACAGCGTTGAAGCCTCGGTGGGTGATGCCGTCGCCACCGTGCAGCAAGTCAGCGAAGCGCTGGCCAGCACCGACGGCAAACTCGAAGCCATGTGGGCCGTGAAAATGGAGCTGACCCAGGACGGCCAGTATGTGGCAGCCGGGTTCGGGCTGGGTATTGAAAACACCGAAGCCGGATTGCAGAGCCAGTTTCTGGTGAGCGCGGACCGCTTTGCGATGGTCAACACGCTGGCGGGTGGTGAGCGGGTTACGCCGTTTCTGGTGCAGAACGGACAGATGTTTATCAATCAGGCGTTTATTCAGGATGGGTCGATATCCATGCTGAAAATCAGCGAAGCGCTGCAATCCAATGACTATGTGCCTGCGCAGCGGGGGTGGCGACTCGATAAAACCGGGTCGATTGAATTCAATGGACCGGTTGCTGAAGGCGGAAGATTGAGTATCAATAACCGCCTGGTGCAGGTGTATGACGTCAACGGTGTGCTGCGTGTGCGCCTGGGTATATGGGGGTGGTGATGTCTGCAGGACTTCAGTGCTTTTCTGCCACGGGCGAGCTGACGGTCAACGTTACCGATACATTACCCAGATTGATCGGAAGCGTATCCACGGGGTTGAATGCAGGATCCATCAAAGTTCCGGCGTTCGCAGATGGACGTGGTTTTGCGTTTTCTATGGATGCCGGAGGCTATTACCCAGGCGAGGCCGTCAACCGCGCGCAGTTCGTGGTCACTACGGCAGGTATCGATTGGTACTTTCCAGCAGGTTCTCCTCGGCTCAAGTCCATCGTTATCGTTTATGGGGTGATGTAATGGAAGCTGGCCTGCAAGTCCTCAATCAATCCGGGGCCTTACAAATCGACTCCCTGTACGTCAACTTTGTCCTGATCAGTTCGGGGGTGGCAGCAACCTCGGTGAACAGCGGGTTTTCAGAGGTCTGGTATTACACAGAAATAGCGTCCCAGAGAAAAGAAAGTGTCATAGCGGTGCGCTGTGAAACCGAGTTCGTGTGTTTCAACTCCCTTGATAGCAATGGCAACGTGGTACATCGGGTGCTCACGCATTATTACCCCGTGGGTTTTGCTTACTGGATATTTGCCGCCGATCCTCCGGCTGACTCGGGGTTTGGTCTCGAAGTGTTTAACGCGGCAGGCACTCGGGTTTTTCAGGCGAGCGAGAAGTACATGCGATTGATCAGCTACACCAACATTCCCGTTCCCTCGGGGCAGGACTGGGCAGCAATATCCAGTCGAGGATTACGTTCAGCATTTGCGCAGGGGTCTTACTGCGCGTTTCTCGAAGGCGCAACAATACCCGTGCCAGGAGGCCCGCCCGTATCTTTTGGTGCCATACGTGTACTCACCGCGAGAACCACCCGTGACGGGGCTCAATACAGAATTACCCCGCTCAATATTTTCAATGTGAACCTGGGAAATACCGATAGAGGTCGAGCAGTTTTTATGATGATCGATGTCACAGGTTATTAACAGAAATGCCCTTTGTGAGATGGAGATAAGCAATGAACATCGCCGAAGCACAACTGCATAAAATCTTCCCCTATGCCCGCGACCAAGCGGGCATTTTTTTGTCTGCGTTAAATGACGCCATGGGCCGCCGGCAAATCGACACACCTCAGCGCCAAGCCGCGTTTCTGGCGCAAGTCGGCCATGAGTCCGGGCAGCTTCGCTTTGTGCGAGAGCAGGGCAGTGAACGCTATCTCAAGCGTTATGACGTGGGAGCTTTGGCTGAAGTGCTGGGCAATGATGGATCGGCCGGTGACGGTCTGCGCTATCGAGGGCGCGGGTTGCTGCAGATCACAGGCAGAACCAACTACCTGAATTGCAGCATGGCGCTGTTCGGGGACAGGCGCTTGCTCAAACAGCCCGAACTGCTGGAGCAAACGATGTGGGCGGCAGAGTCGGCAGCATGGTACTGGTGGTGGAAAGGTCTCAACACCCTGGCCGACCGCGACGACTTCATCACCATCACCCGCCGCATCAATGGCGGCCTGAATGGGCTGGAGGAACGCGTCGAACTTTGGGAGCGGGCAAGGGCAGTGCTATGTCTTTCTTCGGCCTTTTCCCAGGGCTGACACGTTCAATCCTGATCTTTGTCCTCGCAACTGTCTGGCTACTGCTGATGTGCGACTGTCAGTCCTGCTCGCCCAATCCGGTGCCGACAGGACAATAGGCTGCCGGGTTGAAATGGAAACCTAAATAGACCAATATAATGACCTATTTAGGAGTCTTAATTATGCAAAATGTAATGGCAGACCGAGCCGTTAGCGTCTCCGAACTCAAGAAAAACCCGTCTGCAGTCATGAGCGGCGCACACGGTGGTGCGGTGGCCGTGCTCAACCATAACCGGGTCATGGCCTATATGGTTCCGACGGATGTATACGAAGCCATGATGGAACGCCTGGACGACATGGACTTGGCGGAGCTGGTAAAAGCGCGCAGCAAAGAGACGCCAATCCCGGTAAGCCTGGATGACCTATAAGCTCGAATTCCTGCCTTCCGCCTTGAAAGAATGGGGAAAGCTGGGGCACACGCTGCAGCAACAATTCAAAAAGAAACTGGCAGAACGCCTGGAAGCACCGCGCATCAGCGCCGATGCCCTGCACGGCATGCCTGACTGCTACAAAATCAAGCTGAAGGCTGCGGGCTATCGGCTGGTGTACAAGGTCATTGATGAGCGAATCGTCGTGTCGGTGATTGCTGTCGGCAAACGAGAACGCAGCGCAGTTTACGATCAAGCCAAAAAGCGTTGAATTGATCCGAGAAAGAGCGGCCAGCCCGAATGCACGAACATTCAGACTGACCACCAAACCTGCAGACATTACCTGCAAGCCCAGCCAAGGCTCTCCGCTTTGCGCGCAAAGCAATTAAAGCCTAGCACCTGTCTGATTCAGAGAGGAGGCTTGTCATGTCCAGCCCCGTCATCCCGTGGATGGGCGGCAAACGCCGCTTGGCCGACCGCCTGATCCCGCTGTTCCCGCCCCACGAGTGCTACGTCGAAGTCTTCGCCGGAAGCGCTGCCTTGTTCTTCCTCCGTCCCCAACCTGCACCTGTTGAAGTCCTCAACGACATCAACGGTGATCTCGTTTGCCTGTACCGCGTGATTCAAAACCACCTTGAAGAATTTGTGCGTCAATTCAAGTGGTCGCTCAGCTCCAGGCAGATCTTCGATTGGCAAAAAATGACCCGGGCGGAAACGCTGACGGATATCCAGCGGGCGGCAAGGTTCTTCTACCTGCAGCAACATGCGTTTGGCGGCAAGGTAACGGGACAGACCTTTGGCACTGTCACCACTGGCCCGCCGATCAATCTGCTGCGGATTGAAGAAAACCTGTCAGCGGCATGGCAGCGGCTGGCTGGGGTTTATATTGAGAATTTACCTTGGCTTGAATGCGCTGAGCGCTACGACCGACCACATACGTTTCACTACATGGATCCGCCGTATTGGCAGGTAGCTGGGTATGGGGTCGAATTCGGGTTCGAGAATTACGAGCGGATGGCGGAGTTTATGCGCCGGTGCCAGGGGAGGGTGATGGTTAGCATCAATGATCATCCGGAGATTCGGCGGGTTTTTGATGGGTTTTATTTTGAGCGGCTGGATGTGAGGTATACGACGGTGAATCAGAGGCAGGGCAAGGCAGAGGTTTCGGGGGAGTTGATTGTGACGAATTGGGAGGCTGGGGTTTTGGGTGGGCTTTTTTAGGGGGGGTGAAGTCGGACGTGCTTGCTGGAGAAGGCTGCTTCCGGCCAAAAGCCGACTGACAGAACCTTGCCTAAGCTTGCGTCCTTTTGAGGCTTCGATATCTCTAAGATAGCCGGGGTGATTCAGTTATCAGAATCAGCTGTCTGCCTCGATTGGCCGTTTGCCGCGATCTACGAAGGGTAGCTACTGTAGTGGTCTAATGAAACCGGACACCCATTTAGGCGAGAATGCTCGCCATATCGAGGTGTCAGATGACCAAACAACGTCGTGTTTTTTCCGCTGAATTCAAACGCGAGGCTGCCGACCTCGTACTCAAGCAAAACTACAGTTTCATTGAAGCCAGTCGTTCACTCGGCATTGGCGAGTCGGCCCTGCGCCGTTGGGTTAGTCAGCTTCTGCAGGAACGCACTGGCGTCACCCCGCAGAGCAAGGCGCTGACCCCAGAGCAGCAAAAGATCCAGGAGCTGGAAGCCCGAATCGCCCGCCTCGAACGAGAGAAATTGATATTAAAAAAGGCTACCGCGCTCTTGATGTCGGAAGATCTCGAGCGTTCGCGCTGATCCATCAGCTAAGCGCCCATGAACCTGTTGACTGCTTGTGCAAGGTGTTCGAAATCACCCGTTCGACTTACTACGCCCATCGCCTCAGGCGGCGATCTGCGGGCGTCGAGAGAATTCGATTACGCAGTCGAGTCAACGAACTGTTCACCCAGAGCCGAAGCGCTGCTGGCAGCCGCAGTATCGTGTCGATGATGCAGGAAGATGGCGAGCAGATCGGGCGTTTCAAGGTGCGTGGCTTGATGCGGGAACTGAGGTTGATAAGCAAGCAGCCGGGCTCGCATGCCTACAAAAAAGCAACGGTCGAGCGGCCTGACATTCCAAATACACTGAATCGTGAGTTCGATGTTCCCGAGCCAAATAAGGTTTGGTGCGGCGACATCACCTACATCTGGGCGCAAGGGAAATGGCACTACCTGGCCGTGGTTATGGATCTCTATGCTCGTCGGATAGTGGGCTGGGCGTTGTCAGGAAACCCGGATGCTGACTTGGTCACCAAAGCGCTGGATATGGCCTATGAGCAACGCGGGAAGCCTCAAGGGCTGCTGTTTCATTCGGATCAGGGGTCGCAATATGGAAGTCGCCACTTCCGTCAGCGTCTGTGGCGGTACCGCATCAACCAGAGCATGAGTCGCCGGGGCAATTGCTACGACAACTCGCCTATGGAGCGTGTATTTCGCAGCTTGAAAACCGAGTGGATACCTTCAGGGGGTTATATGTCGGTTCAGCAGGCGCAACGGGACATCAGCCATTATTTGATGCATCGCTACAACTGGATACGGCCTCATACATTCAATGGCGGGCTCACGCCCGCTCAGGCCGAGAAAAAACTTAACGTCGTGTCCGGGATTAGTTGACCACTACAAATCGGACAACTACTTGCCGACAAAGGAATCCTCAATACCCTCCTTGCCGAGCGAGGCAAGACAATCAACGACCTTGTCGATTTGCTCGCCGAGTTGCGATCAGAAGCTGATGGATATGCGGGAGAGTTGGCGGCAGCGCTTACAACAAGTCGTCGGGCTGGATTTGCCTGTGAAGCCAGCTATGACGCCGTAGCCAAGGATCTGAGAAGGAGTCGTTGATTAGTAAGAGCGAAGAGCCCGGCACTGGGCCGGGCTTTGGATGGATGCGAATCGAGAAGTACAAGACGTTTGCTGCGATCGGGTAAAGTAGAAACTACATCTACTTAGGTGGAAACTCGAAAATTGGTAGATTTTCTAAATTGTCGCGCTCTGTTTTATTTGCACGGTAAACCAAGGCCCCATTGTGGTAGGTGGGGCTTATGGCTCGGTTACCACCCAGTTGGCAGATTTGAGGGATTGCATTGTTTGACTTCAACTAGGCTCTCTCCGGAAGTCAAACAAATAAAAATAGGGTTGTTGTGCTGTACCGTATTGGAAGGATGCTTGTGACTCGAGACCGACCAAGCTCCTCGCCACATTCTTGGTCGGCTGAATACGATAAAGTCTTGCGACCATGGAGCGGCTTTCCAGAGATGCGAGACTAAACCATTAGCCAACCTTAGAGTTGGTTAATATTATGGTGCGCATACGATTTATTATTTTACAAGATAATCCATAACAACAAGCAAGAGCATCGTAAAAAGGGTTGCGTAGAATAACTGTGGTGAATTTTGAGGAATAATGGTTTTTATAAATTCGGGTGGGGAACTCAGCATCATTTCTGTAAAAAAATCCATTCACTTCATTGTTTCCAGCGAAGCGTATGCCCATACCATCATTTACAATTTCTATTGCATTGGTATATGGTATGGGTCCAGTTGTTTTAAGTACCCCCTCCCAACCTACGCCGCTCCTAATGAAGGAATAACACTCTATTTGTTTTGTTATAGCCTCAACAACAGAAGATATATATTTGTTCTCGGCGGTTGATATTATATTCCATTGTTGATATTCAAAACCTCTGTTGATGTCCTTGTGTACTCCATAATTAGCATATAAACCTCTTGGATTTCCCTGCCAAGAAAAAACAACAAATTCATCATTTTCATGCAGAATTGACTCTATTGGTACAGCTGTGAAGCTTTTAGTATCCAAATAAACCCCGCCGACCTTTTTAATCAAAAGGTATCTAAAATAGTCGGCTAGTGCAGCTCCGTAAATTGGGTTAATCATAAGAAATGCTCTTACATACCTGTCGGTGTAATTGCTTTTTACAAACAAAAGCATTTCTTGGTAGTCATAAAATCTATAATCCCAGTCTGGGTTATTGGACTTGAGTAGATGAATGGCTCTTGCCTCTTCCTCTCCGAGTGCGGTTATTCCATTGGTGTGCACTTGGTGGATGACTCTAGGTATTTTCATCTTTATTTCTCGTGTGAAAAGTTGTCATGCTTGATATAGGGCTCTAAGTATTGTTACTTATTTTTCTATTTATATCTATATCGGATCCTAAAACCTTACGGCAACCCCTCGGGAGATTTGGGCGCCCTGCGGCCACGACAGACCAAAGGGATGGCGCGCTAATGATCTGTGGGAGGAGTCTAAAGCCTCAGTGACTTTTCGAGTGACATCGTTACTCGGTATCCAGCAGCGTAGGACATCGTTGCAGCGAGCGCCTGGTGCTGGAGTCCCGTATTTGCCGGCGCTGAGTAAGTCCAGCTTGAATGGGGTGCTAGGCGGGTAGAGGATACCGTTAGATTTCATATCGTGGACTGGGTTTAAAAAATCGTTAGAGAAGTCTGAGGTCCATTCGACGAATGAAGAGGATTTCTGACAGGCAGTTATCGACCCATCGCAGTCGTTAAACCGAGCCAAGGTAAGCGAGCGAAAGGACGCACATAACGTGCCTTATGGAAAACTGACTTACTTAGCCTCTGGGCGGTAATCCCCCCTGAAAAAAGTACTCATCAGAAGTAGAATTTTCTCCTGACCGGATCAAGGAAGTTTTGCGTGAAGACATCGCGTTTTTCAGACAGCCAAATCATGGCCATCCTCAAACAAGCCGAGGCGGGAAGCCCAGCCCCAGAGCTGTGCCGCGAGCATGGAATCAGTTCGGCTACGTTCTACAAGTGGCGCACCAAGTTCGGCGGTATGGACGCATCGTTGCTGTCTCGGCTGCGTGAGTTGGAGGACGAGAATCGGCGACTTAAAAAAATGTACGCTGATGAACGTCTTAAAGCCGAAATCATCCAGGAAGCCATGGCAAAAAAGTGGTGAAGCCATCGCGGCGACGAGAGATGGCGCAGGAAGTGGTTCGCTCAGGTCGGTGCAGTATCAAGTTGGCGTGCCTGGTTTTCAGGGTTAGTCCCACGTGCTATCGCTATCAGCCGCGTTTGGCACCTGAAAACGCCGAGATCGCCGACAAATTGATCCAGCTCACCTACAACCAGCGTAACTGGGGATTTGGCTTGTGCTTTCTGTACCTGCGCAACGTCAAAGGCTATCGCTGGAACCACAAGCGGGTGTACCGGATTTACCGCGAGCTGGAACTGAATCTGCGTATCAAGCCGCGCAAACGTATTGTGCGCGAGAAGCCCGAGCCGCTGGCTGTTCCTGAAGCCAGCAACCAGTGCTGGTCGATGGATTTCATGCACGATCAATTAGCGGACGGACGCAGCTTTCGAGTTTTCAATCTGATCGATGACTTCAACCGCGAAGCCCTGAGCATGGAAATTGATTTTTCGCTTCCGGCTGAACGTGTGGTGCGAGCGCTGGATCAGGTCATTGAGTGGCGCGGGAAGCCACAAGTCATCCGCAGTGACAACGGCCCGGAATTCATCAGTGCCAAACTCACGGGTTGGGCTGAAAAACGGGGCATTCGTTTGGACTATATTCAGCCGGGCAACCCGCAGCAAAACGCTTACGTCGAGCGCTATAACCGCACAGTACGTTACGACTGGCTGGGGCATTACTTGTTTGGATCGATAGCGGAAGTTCAGAATTACGGCACAAGCTGGATCTGGACATACAATCACGAGCGCCCGAATATGGCACTCGGCGGCATAACCCCTAAACAGAAATTGGCCCTGGTGGCCTGACCTCTATTTTTGACGAGTATTAAAAATGGGGGGATTACCGGGCGCTAGACAGTCGTTGGGTCATGCATGAGATAATGGCCTTTTGCCATAGAGATAACATGATGACCTTACGCAGTGTGGTCTTGAGTCTAATGTTGGCTTGCGGTTCCTCGGTCGCACAAGCTGCGGATGATGTATACCACGAGATTGGTGTGTACTTGATGGTCTGCGATAGCCCATCTCAAGCAGTAAAACTGTCCCGGCTAGGGCTTAACGAAGAAAAGATGCGTGCCTTTGTCTTGGCAGACAAGAGCGGCTGTGCTTTCTGGAAGAACCCGGCTACCTACCGAGTAATTCCAGGCACAGCCACTAACGGCATCGAGCAGATCCAGATCGATAACGACAACAGGGTGGGAACCAATCCAGGGATGGGCTGGATAACACAGCAACAGCTCGATTTTGCAAACGGTAGGGCGACAACTTTGTCGATGCTGGTGACGCCAGTTCTCGGGTGTAACACATTGGAGGGTGCAAAAAAAAATATTCCTGCCAGCATGCGTGCGACTAAAGCAGGTATTGCAGTTCTTAGCGCCTTTGACGGTTCCAAGGCTCACCCAACGCAAAACTATGCTTGCAGACGCATCGAGCCGGTCACGTACGCCATTGGTTACCCGGATTCTGTAAATTCAGGGTTTGCCCATTACAAGCTTATGGATGCTAAGAACACCGACGTGTGGATGATCAAACTCTGGAAATGAGGTGGCTCTGGAGACCTTTTCCATCTCTGGTCTTGGGAGGAGTCTCCGATAAAATCCGATCCTTTGACGGTAAATGAATCGCGTCGCCATTTCTAGACGCCTGCTATTTCCATCTAGGACCGCGTTGCCCGCCCGTTATGGATGGATAGCATCAGGTCACTCCAAGCTAAGGCTGTCGCTTAACTCCAGAGTTCTGCGACGACTCATTCAGGCCTGATGGAAAAGGCATTTCGATGTCGCGCGAGTCTGTCGCAGGTACTCAATTATCTGCGACATGACATGCGACAAATGTGGCATTGAGACGGAGGGATATTAAACCGATACCTGTCACGGCCGACCGGAAATGTCCGACTTCCGCCTTTCAGGGTAGGCGGGCGTCGACAAAAATCAGATAATTTTTCTGAAGCAGATGAGATGTATTTGGTCGGCAGGACGCCGGAGAAGGGCAGCAGGCTGCGTGACTTTTGCGTGACTCTCTCACGAACCTATATGCATCTATGGCTATTGGATTGCAGCGAGCGCCAGAGATAGCGGCCATGTTTAAAGGGTTAGCTACGCCATTGCGGACATGGTGTGCTAGGCGGGTTGAATCGCCCCGGGTTTCCTAGACACTCTCCAGGCTCGCTGCGTAACGCTTTTCAAACTCTACCGGTGACAGCTG